>JAKSDE010000415.1 GCA_022360235.1 Cytophagales bacterium | reverse complement strand
CATATTTTGCGTAATTAAATACATTACTGGTACTACTACGAGCGTAAGAAAAGTGGCAAAGATTAAGCCAAAGATTACTGTCCACGCCATGGGACCCCAGAAAGCTGCATTGTCACCTCCAAAGTAAAACTGCGGGTTAAAATCAGAGAGTAACGTAAAAAAGTTGATGTTTACGCCCATAGCTAAAGGAATTAGCCCCAACACCGTGGTAATAGCTGTTAAGAGTACAGGCCTTAGCCTTGTTTTACCTGCTGTGGTAATACAAGCCAACAACTCATCATAAGGTAATAGCTCCCCTTCAGACAGATTGCGTTCAGCTTGCTTACGTTTTTTAACTAACGCTGTATAATCAACAAGTACGATGGCATTATTGACCACCACGCCTGCTAGGGAGATGATCCCTATACCTGTCATAATAACCACAAAGTCCATATTAAAAATGAAAAGCCCTAAGAATACCCCGATGGTGCTCAAAATAACAGAGGCCATGATAATAAATGGGGCAGATATGGCGTTAAATTGGGTTACTAGGATAAGAAATATTAAAAAGACAGCAATCAAGAGTGCTCTACTCAAAAAATCCATCGACTTCTGTTGCTCCTCTTGTTCACCCCCAAACTTAATATGATAGCCCTCAGGCATATCAAAGTCTTGTAGTAAAGTAGTAATTGCTTGATTAATTTCATTCGCATTATACCCCTCTGTTACATTAGAGAATATTATGATGACTTTATCCAAATTCTTTCTTTTAATGGCACCATAGGTCGAAGAATAGGTAATATCTGCTAAAGAGGCGATCGGTATTGTTTTTATCTTTCCTTTTTCATTTCGAAATGATATTTTCTTATTCAACAATGTTGAAATATCGTATCTAAATTCATCTTTTAGCCGCAACTGAATATCATATTCGTCTTCTCCATCTTTGAACTTCGATACTTTTTTCCCAAAAAGGGCTGTTCTCAACTCGGAAGCAATGCGGGCAGTAGAGAGCCCTGCCCTCCCTGCTCTATCACGATCTACATGAATGAGTAGTTCGGGCTTTCCTATTTCCAGGTCTGTCTTAAGCTCTTCGATTCCCTGAATGCCAGCGTTCTTAATAAGTTTAGTAATCTGATGGGTTATTGTAATAAGGCGTTCATAGTCTTCCCCACTTACTTCTACACTAATAGGCTTACCTACAGGAGGTCCATTCTGTTCTTTGTCTACCGTAATTTGAACGCCTGGATACCTAGCCGTGAGCTTTCGAATATCTTCCATAATTTGTGCTGTAGAAACACCTTTTCTATACTCAAATTCTACAAAGAAGATAGTAATTCTAGCTTTGTTATGCGCAGCTCCTATACTGGGTCCTTGGATAGGATCACTGGTACCTTCTCCTACTTGTGCCATCACTGATTCTACCATGTACTGATAAGGTTGAAGTAGTTCGATAATTTCATCTTCTAAGGCTTCTGTTAGCTTATTAGTAGCTTCAATAGCTGTACCCACCGGTTTTTCGATAAAAATATTAATGTAGTTGGGCTCGTTTTCAGGAAAGAAAATGACCTTTGGAGCACTTAAGCCTAGTAAGAATACAGATAAGAATAAAAGCAACACGGTCCCACCAAATACTAGATAGGGACTTCGAAGAGAAAAATGCATGAGGCGATAATAAATGTTTTCTAATTGGGTGAGAAAAACCTTTTGAAACCAATTTGTTGCTGGCGTCAACACAAATAGATGAAGGGGGAGAAATAGGGCGAGTAACATCAATAAATTGCCCGCTATAAATATACGAGCAAGGTAGCAAATCAGTGCCACGCTTCCCAATATTATGCTTATCATCACTAACCTTTTCTTAGGAGGTGTATGTGTAGAAGGACGAATAAATAAAGAAGTAATGACAGGGTTCACTACGAGGGCTACAAAGAGTGAAGAAGCTAAGACAGTGATTAAGGTGATAGGTAAATATTTCATAAACTCTCCCATGAGTCCCTCCCAAAAAACTAACGGTAAAAAAGCAGCTAATGTAGTGGCTGTAGAAGCAATAATAGCTAAGGCTACCTCTCCAACCCCTTCTTTGGCAGCTTGAATGGGTGTGTGTCCTTTTTCATGTAAACGGTAAATATTCTCTACTACAACAATGCCATTATCTACCAGCATTCCTAAAGCTAGTACCAGGGAAAATAACACTACTATATTCAGGGTTACTCCGAAAGCGTGCAGTAACATGAAAGCCATAAACATAGACATAGGAATGGCAATACCTACAAAAAGAGCATTTCTTAACCCTAAAAAGAATAGGAGTACTACTACTACCAAGATTACTCCTGAAATAATACTATTTTCTAGATTGTCAACTTGGTCTTGCGTAGTTTTAGACATATCATTATTGATCGATATCACCAATTCTTCTGGGAATCTGTTTTCTTGTGCTTGAGCAATGATCGCTTTAATCTTGCTAGCAGCATCAAGGAGGTTTTCGCCACTTCGTTTGACTACTTCAACAGTGACAACCGGTAGTTTGTTTGACCGCGCATAGCTTTTTCTTTCTTCATAATCATCCAACACGTTAGCTACTTCTTTTAAGTACACGATATTGTTGTCCTCGTTCTTCACAATCACCTTATTAATCTCATCAGGCGTTGTGTATTCACCCATGATCCGCAGCGATCTACGAAATCCATCTGCTAAAATATCTCCTCCAGAGATAGTCTTATTCTCAGCAGCCACCGCCTTTTCAATATCAGCAAAGGTTACCTGCATGGCTTCCATTTTATATGGGTCGGCACTAATTTTAATTTCTCTTTCTCTCACTCCTCTTACTTCGGCTTTTGAAATCTCAGGTAGTTTTTCTATTTCATCTTCTAAGAATTCGGCATACGCTTTCAGTTCATCAATACTATAATCTCCTGAAAGGTTAACAAACATGATAGGAATCTCAGCGAAGTTGACCTCAAAGACATTGGGTTCAGTGTCTAGATCTGATGGAAGCTCACTTTTAGCCTTATCCACGGCATCCTTCACCTCTTGAAGCGCTTTTGCTACTTCATAACCCGTGGTAAACTCAACGGTAATATTAGAGTAATCTTGAATCGAAGTAGACTTGATATCCTTTACCCCACTCAGCGATTTGAGCTCTTTCTCTATAGGACGGGTTATTAAATTTTCAATATCTACCGGAGAGTTACCAAAATAGGAGGTGCCTATAAAAATCGTCGGAATAACGACTTCGGGAAAACTTTCTTTAGGTATAGCTCTATAGGAATTTATGCCCCCAAGCGCTATTAGAATAGCGAGCACAACCACACTGGTTGTGTTATTAACAGCCAGTGTACTAAGGCCAAATTCCTTTTTAATTTTTTGTTTGGAACGTTGTTTTGCCAATTTTATTAAGAAGATAAGTAGGTATTTAGTTTATGTTATACCGCGTTTGGTTAACTTCTTGAACGAGTCCCCCTTCATCAACTTGCCTAAAGCCTTGATCGATTAGTTTTTCCTCTCCTGTAAGGCCCGCCAGTACGGTTGTTTCACCTCCATACGAATACCCCCGTTGGATATACACCTTTTTAGCTTTGTAAAGCTGATCAACAGAATACTCCTCGATGATAAAGACATAATCTCCTCTATTATCTTGTTGAACTAAGTAAGTAGGTATAACAACAGCATTAGCTTGTTCAAGCTCCTTCACTTCCATGGTAGCTAGTAAGTTAGGTTTTAAGTTTTTATCCCGAATAGGAATTTTAACTTCAACGGTAAATGTCCGGTTATCCTCGTTAATGACCTGTCCCACAGCAGAGATGGACGAGCTAATCGTCTTATTTAAAGAAGGGAGCTTAATTTTTACTTGATCCCCTTTTTTTATCTTCCCTACATATCTTTCAGAAAGGTCTGCTTCTACATACAAGTCGCTTAAGTTAACAATCCGCACTAATCTGCTGCCTGGTAGGGCAGTTTCTCCTTCTCTTATAAAAACTTCGTCTACATTACCCATAAAGGGTGCTTTGATAATCATCTTTTCCAACTGTGTGTAGGCTGTTGCCAACTGCCTTTCTAAGGATGCTTTATTATTTTTAGCTTTTAAATGCTGAATTTCTGTACCAATATTTTGTTGCCATAAACGGTCCTGTCGTTCATAAACGGTGGTAGCTAACTCCAAAGCAGTTTTTAACTCGGCAATACGCTTCCTTTCTGTAGCTGTATCGAGCAAAACGAGTAACTCATCTTGCTGAACAACCATTCCTTCACTTACGGGTATCTTTTCGACGGTACCTGGCACAGAAGCACTAAGTAAAATATTTTTTCTAGACGCCACCTCTCCGCTTACCTCCAAAAACTTCTCAAATTTTTTGATAGCTACCTTTCGCGTGGTGACCAGGGTGGCCTTTAGATGCCTCACAGCAAATGCTGAATCCTCTTTTAGGAGTGCTTGCTCAAGGGCTTTAATCTTTCCCCTTAATTCAACGACTTCCCCTTTATACTGATCTAGTAATTTTCGTTTTTCCTCGGTACTTTGTTCTTGTGCACAACCATGTAGTAGAATGGTGAGAAGAAAAATAAGTTTACCTTTCATTATGCGTGCTCTTAGTTGTATGCTTCATCTAGTTACATTCCTTCCCAATATAACAATATTTTATATCTTCCGATCAAAACACTCGTAGAAATACCGAAAAAGTAGTAAATTTGAGGCCAGAACCATGGCGTAAGCAGAAAGCGATAGCTCAGCCAACGGATTCGGGGAGCAAGAAATTTGAAAGAGGAATTACTACAAGCATGATAAAGCGTTTTTTAGATCCCAAGAATGACTTTGCCTTTAAGCGTATTTTTGGCAACGAAAAGCATACAAGGCTATTAACTAGCTTTTTAAACACCGTGCTACAAAGTCAACTCTCCTCCCCCATTCAGAAATTAGATTTCTTAAAGACGATCCAAGATCCTGAGATAGCTTCTAAGAAACAAAGTACCGTGGATGTGATGTGTCAAGACCAAGAAGGATTCTACTATATCGTGGAGATGCAAGTAGCCAGTCAAACAGGTTTTGAGGAGCGGGCGCAATATTATGCTTCGAAGGCCTATATTTCTCAAATGAACAAAGGAGATCACTATAAAGACCTGAAAGAGGTTATATTTTTGGCTATTGCCGACTACATTGTTTTCCCCAACAAAAAAGCCTATAAATCGGAACATTGTACTTTAGACCGTAAAACCGGGGAAAATGACTTAGATAAAATCTTCTTTACTTTTGTGGAGCTTCCCAAGTTTAAAGAGCTTTTAAAACAAGAAGGTCGTAGCTTGCAAGAGCTAACGTTGGAGGAAAAGTGGTATTATTTTTTAATTCATGCCGCTAGCACAACAGACGAAGAGCGAGGTATCTTATCAACGTCTACCGAGATCAAGAAAGCCTATGAAGCGTTGAACTATCATGGCTTAACGGGTCCCGAGCGCAGGAGCTATGAATCGGCAGAGAAGAATAGGCTAGGATGAATTGGCCATTCGTGATAAACTCAAAGAAGAGGCCACGCAGAAAGGTATAGAAAAAGGCAAAATAGCCATTGCCCAAACTATGGTATCAAAGAACTTTAGTCCGGTTGCCGCATAGCCAGTAAATAGTCGACCCTGAAGTATTATGATGGGCTTCAATGTGCAAAAAGAAATGCTTGTTTTTTGCTGCCAGTAAGTGACTTACTTTTTTGGGGGAGAGAATAAGTGGGGGGCTATTTTCTCTTTACTTGTTAGTTGGCTATAGAACAGGGGATAAATGCTAAGAGTATCCGTAAATTGTGACCTATCGCGCATAGCAGCGCATTCAGTGGGGCCCCTACCACCCCTTTCAGGTAGTTGACCCCAAGCTTACCCTCATTTTTCATAGGACCTATCAAAGCCTCTAGGGATGAACGTCGCTTGAGGGCTTTCTGTAAACTTCTTGACTTATTTTTGCGCTTACCTGGATGATAAACCGCTTTATCGACTATCCCATGACCTTGATGGTCGGGTAGGTCGGGGCCTGTGGGTGACCCCCGCAGGAGTCTCCCTGAGGCCCTTTCCTCCCTAAGAACTAATGACACTAACTTAATATATTTATCTATATTTTTTATACCTGCCTTGTTGGGTTTTTCTGGCATAGCTTCTATTGGGCTTACGTTTCTGCAGTACTCGTCTTCGTAGGAGTTGAGCCAGTTGCTCGACGACCTGTAGACCATCTAGTGTATACTCTTCCCTTTTTGTCAATAACAATAGCCTGATTAAGCCTATAGAATTGATCAATGAAATCTTCTTTGGGGGAAAAAGGCAAGTTT
>JAKSDE010000498.1 GCA_022360235.1 Cytophagales bacterium | reverse complement strand
GGAGGTATTTTGCAAAGGTCTCAAACTATCTAAATTATAACACTCCCGTTTCCTTAACTGTTTAAATTAAACAGTTTTTTGACTCAAAACTACACCTAAGGGGGATTTTGTCGAGGGGTTCAAAAGTTAAAAGAAATATCTGTTTATTTTACTATACAAATCTGTCATTGAAGAGGTATCTCTTGTAAAAAATATTTATCTTAGTGTTTTAAAAAATAGTGAATTCACCCTAAAATTTAGGTGGAATATGGCAAGTAACAAACACATCAACCCCCATGACGCTTACATTAAAAAATATTTACAAGATCCTGTAGCAGCTAGGCATTTCTTGGAAGCCCATATCAGTCAAGAGATCGTTCAACGAATTGATTTTGATACGCTTACGCTCACCAACAAATCCTTTGTCAAAGACGATAATACTGAAATCCATAGCGACATAGTTTTTAGGTTTAAGTTTAAAGATGGACAAAGAGGCTATATATTTACCTTGCTAGAGCATCTGAGCTCACCTTTGAGAGACATTCCTGCAAGAATGATAGAGTATGTACAAGAGCTTTTAAAAAGCGATAAAAGGGAGCATAAAACAGTAAAGGATTATAAATGGCCCGTAGTGATTCCAATTATCTTTTACAATGGCAAGCAATCCCCTTACCCGTATGCCACTAATGCTTATGATTGCACCTCCGACCCAGCGCTAGCTCGATCGGTCGGAATGTTTGAGGGAGGCAAGCTGGTGGATGTCACGATCATGGATGACGCTAGCCTGGATAAGCACAAAACCGTCGCCTTGATGGAGAAAGCGATGAAGTATTGCCGGACCAGAGAGCTTTTCAACAAGCTCAAGGAGTATTTCCAAACTACTATTCAGCCCCTAGAAAAACATTTTATAGTTTTTACGCTGGAGTATTCTTTGTATACGAGCGATGATCGAAAAATATCTAAAGAAAAATTAGTATCTTTGTTTGAAGAGCAATTAAACAAGGAGGATATTATGACTATTGCTAAGAGAATCGAACAACGAGGTATACAGGAAGGTATTCAACGAGGTAGGGAAGAAGGTATTCAACGAGGTAGAGAGGAAGGTATTCAACGAGGTAGGGAGGAAGGTATTCTTGAAACGGCTAAAAATTTGATTCAACAAGGAATACCCCTTGATGTTATTTCTAAAGCTACTGGCCTGAGCAAAAAAGAGCTTGCTCAGCTATCCTAGTCTTGCTAGGTCCCATCAAGAGGCTATTCATCAGCTCTAGCAACGATTTTTTCTGTTGCTCGAGCAGGAACCTTTTGTACCTAGTACCCTGTTCTCTCCAGCTCGCATTCCCGGGTGTTGACGCCTGACTACCGCTACCTGATATTTTGGAAGTGTTAACTAGTCGACCCTTAACAAGTATTCAATACTGAGATTGTTGCAAAACGTATTATGGTTTTTGTTTTTAGGAACAAAAGGACCATATTCAGCCCATTAAGCTTACTATTCGTATTTTAACTCCCCACATAACCATCATGACAATAAAACCTTCTTTTGAAAAAAGTGTCCAAAAAGAAGAAGGCAGGAGGTATTTTGCAAAGGTCTCAAACTATCTAAATTATAACACTCCCGTTTCCTTAACTGTTTAAATTAAACAGTTTTTTGACTCAAAACTACACCTACAGGGGGATTTTGTCGAGGGGTTCGAAAGTTAAAAGAAATATTTGTTTATTTTACTATACAAATCTATCATTGAAGTGATATCTCTTGTAAAAAATATTTATCTTAGTGTTTTAAAAAATAGTGAATTCATCCTAAAACTTAGTTGGAATATGGCAAGTAACAAACACATCAACCCCCATGATGCTTACATTAAAAAATATTTACAAGATCCTGTAGCAGCTAGGCATTTCTTGGAAGCCCATATCAGTCAAGAGATCGTTCAGCGAATTGATTTTG
>JAKSDE010000218.1 GCA_022360235.1 Cytophagales bacterium | reverse complement strand
GTACGCCCCTGCACGTGGCAGCTTTCAATGGCCATAGAGAGGTAGCAGAAGTACTTTTAGCCAGTGGCGCCGCAGTGGATGCAACAGATAATGCTGGTCGTACGCCCCTGCACGTGGCAGCTTTCAATGGCCACAAACAGGTAGCAGAAGTACTTTTAGCCAGTGGCGCCGCAGTGGATGCAACAGATAATGCTGGTCGTACGCCCCTGCACGTGGCAGCTATAGATGGCCATAAAGACTTAGCAGCCTACCTGATAGAGCAGGGCGCTGCAGTGGATGCGGCAGAGAAGAAGACTGGTTGGGCGCCCCTGCACTATGCAGTTATAAATGACCAGAAAAGGGTAGTAAAAGTACTTTTAGCCAAGGGTGCACCTATCAATACAACAGGTAAGTATGGCCAGACGCCGCTGCACTTGGCAGCTATAAATGGCTACGAAGAGTTAACAAAAATACTTTTAGCCAGTGGCGCCGACGTGGATGTAACAGATAAATTTGGTCAGATGCCCCTGCAAGCAGCAACTATAAATGGCCGAGAAAAGGTAGTAAAGGTTTCTAGCCGAGGGCGTCGCCGTGGATACAAAAGATAAGTACTATGGTCATACGCTCCTGCACTTGGCAGTTAGAAATGGCTATAAAGATTTAGCAGCCTAATAAATCACTTTATAATAGGCATCCTTTAGATTAGCAGGGTGTAATGATTTCAATAAAGTCATTATGCTAGTATCGTTGTTATGGTGTGGGAAAGTGGATAAAACCACCCTATGAAAGGGAAAGCTAATTGACAAGAGTTTTATCCACTTTTCCACACCCAGCAAGGGATTGGAGGGGAGCAGCACCATTAACAGTAAACTAGTAAATTACAACTTTTAAACTCACATTCCGCACCAAATTTACTACCTTTGTAATTAAAATATTGTCGCTTAATTCATAACTATTCTTTCATTTTGTAACTTCTAAACCTGTTGATGACTATGCCCAAAAATACAGCAACAAGTACGCTTTCTGCACAACACCTAGAAGAGTTACCGATCCAAGCACAAGCGATTGATCACTTAGGACTGATTGCAAGCACTATCAAAAAACTGGGAACTATTGAAAAAATAGATCAACGCATCCCTATAGCCAAAGAAAAAGGGGCTAAACTCTCTATGGGACAAAGGGTAGCAGCCATGATTTTAAATGGATTAGGTTTTGTCGATGATCCGCATAATGGCCCTATTCTAACGAGCTCATCGTAGAGATCTATTGAAAAAAGCCCCTAAAAATTAAATTATTTCTCTAAGATTTTTTGGTGCGGAATGTAAGTTATTAAATCACACATGCTGCATTCTTCTCAGCCTTTTATACAGGCCTTCTTTTTGGATGAGCGTTTCATGGGTTCCTCTTTCTACAATTTTTCCTCTTTCGATGACGATAATCTCATCAGCATGCTGAATGGTACTCAGACGATGGGCAATGACCAGCGAAGTTCTATGTTGCATGAGTTTGTTCAAAGCATCTTGAACAAGCTTTTCTGAAGCGGTATCTAGTGCAGAAGTAGCTTCATCTAAAATTAAAATAGGCGGATTTTTTAAGATAGCCCGGGCAATGCTAAGGCGTTGTCTTTGACCCCCTGAGAGCTTACTTCCTCTTTCTCCGATGCGCGTCTGATAACCTTGGGGTAAGGCCATGATGAAGTCATGGGCATTGGCTATTTGGGCGGCTTTCATAACAGCTTCCTCTGAGGCTTCAGGCTTGCCAAAGGCAATGTTGTTAAATACTGTATCATGAAATAAAATTGATTCTTGGGTAACAATGCCCATTAAGCGTCTTAAGGACTGTAGTTCGTATGCTTTTAGCGTGCATCCATCAATCTGCACCTCTCCCGCGGTTGGATCATAAAACCTCGGTATCAAGTCAGCAATGGTAGATTTTCCTGCACCTGAAGGGCCTACTAAAGCAGTGTTTTTCCCTTTTTCAATCGTAAAGTTTATATTTTCTAAAACGGGCTTATCATCATAGGCAAAAGTTACGTTTTTAAAGGTAATCGCCTGCTCAAATGTTTGTATCTTCATAGAGTCTTTCTTGTTAACAATGATAGGGCGCTTATCAATAAGCGAGAAGATTCTCCTCCCAGAAGCAAGGCCACGCTGGATGCTGCTAAAGGCACTAGAAATGGATTTGGCGGGCACTAAGATTTGCGAAAAGATAGTAATATAAGTAATAAATTCGCTGGCTGTGAGTTCAGAGGCATTTTGTAAAACTAACCTCCCCCCGTAAGCTAAAATAATTGTTACTACCAATACGCCCATAAACTCAGATACAGGAGATCCTAGTTCATTCTTTCGCGCCATCGATACATTGATGTTCGCATAATTTTCATTTTCTTTTTTAAACTTATCGAGTATATAATGGCGTGCTGTAAACGCTTTAATAATTCTTATTCCCCATAGTGTTTCGTCAAGTATACTCATTAATCTGCCCAGTGACTCTTGACTTTGTGTAGCCTTTCGCTTCAGTCGCTTGACAAGCTCAGAGATGATCGTCCCTGAAATGGGTAAAAGCAGGAGGGTAAACAAAGTAAGCTTAGCAGACATATAAAATAATACCCCAAAGAAACCAATAATCGTTGCTGGCTCCTTGAAAACTACCTGAAGCGTATCTACGACAGAGTATTCTACTTCTTGCACATCATTAGTGACTCTTGACATAATATCACCCTTCCGTTCATTGGTGAAATAGCCAATATGCAGTTGAGATACCTTATCAAAGATGGCCATTCTCAGGTTGCGTATCACATTATTGCGCACCTTGGCCATGATGATTTCAGCTAAATACCTAAAGAGATTAGTTAAAAATACAGAAGTAATAATGACAAGACAGACAAAATACAAAGCACCTACCTCTGCATACGCTTCTATCACTTTAATAAGGTAATAATCAAATAGGCTTTTTAAATAAGCGATACTCATCGAAAAAGTAGGTGGCTGAAGATTAGCTGTAACCGCTTGTATTTCAACTTTATTAAATAATATCTGGAGTAAGGGCACCAGTAAACTGAAGTTCACCAGTCCAAAAAAAATAGCTAGTCCTGTAGTAAGAATGTATAAGGGCACAAAGCGCCCTAAAGGCCTTGCATAGGATAATATTCTCAGGTAAGTTTTCATTGTATTAGCAATACGAATGTTATTAAAACTCCAAAGGTAAAAGGATTCAAGAAGAATGTCGCAGCATTAGCCCTGATTAACTTACCCCTTGAAAAGCTAAAGGAAGGGTATCGGGACAATTTATTTCTATCCTTCGTTAACATTCCCCTAATATTGGGAGTGTTATAATTAGATAGTTTTTCCTAACTTTGCCTAAAAAGCCATGAAAAACCCTATTTGTAAACACTGT
>JAKSDE010000303.1 GCA_022360235.1 Cytophagales bacterium | reverse complement strand
GGGTGTGGGTTTGGGCTGAGTTGCCGCATCTCGACCGGCCGAGGGTTGAGGATTCAGCGGTTTGGGTGGATCCCGGTGGGCCTACTTTGTGGTAAGGTCCAAGCCGTGGTGACATGTTTACAACGCCTTTGTCCTAACTCCTGCGCTGCAAGCTGTTTCGATATGGCTTGCTTGTTCCTTTCTGGAATCAGTAGAATCCCCATCCTTAACTCGTTGGCATCTTAAGCGTAGGGGCCCCTTATTAATCGTCTCCCAAGTCACCGAGACATTTCTGCCAATTCTTGCCCATTCCTGCGACAGTTCATTTTCGAAACCCAGTATTCATCGCCCCGACTACACGTGATTGTGATGCTACACGGGCGTACACTGAAAGCTGCTCAAGGTGACAAATAGTATAGAAGGTCCTGAGTTGTTTGCTTTGGTTGGCAACTAACCAGCGGCTATGGACGCTGTGTGCCGCTCAGAGGGGAGTACTATTTGGCACAGAAGTGCTTTCCGTTTGCTTTCCTTTTCCTTCATACACCCACGGCGGTCCTTTCCTTGCCACAGGTGAAGCTGATTTAAGGCGAGCAGCTGGCGAGACAGACCCTTGATGCTGCCGCAGAAGAAGGTCTTGACACAAGCGGTGGCTGCTTTACGTTCCCGGACTACTACAATCTCTACTACACCCAAGATGGTGGCATTGTCGACCCTCTTCCAACACCCAAACAGGCTGCCAAAACGCTGGGTTGCACCAGACCAAACAAGTTTGCGTACTTTGATGGCATCCACCTCACTAGCAAGGGCTACCGTCTACTGGCGGAAGAGGTGCTGCCTGAAGTCTTGCCCGCGATATATGAGGTATATGGCATCCGTGGCGAGACCGTGGGCAACATAGCTGCATCTCAATGAACTCATAAGCATAAGGAGTGAAGGGCTATGGATATTAGGTCAATGGCTTTCTGCTTGGAGCGTCTTTTGTCAGCTTGCGACTTGCGAGGATAGCAGATACAGGCCTGTGCCACATCGCTATGATATCTAGCTAAGCGTGGACCAGTGAGGTTTGGACTTTGGCTTGGAGGATGCTAAACAGCCCGATGCCATCTGAG
>JAKSDE010000304.1 GCA_022360235.1 Cytophagales bacterium | reverse complement strand
GGGAGAACTAATGAAGCTCTCGGAAGTAAAACAAGTACAAAGCAGTGTGAGCGCATTGTCCATAGAAGAGCGCATTAATGAATTGCAACTTAACCCAGACCGGGCCGATGTCATTATCCCGGCTTCGGAAATATATGTAGCGGCCATGGAATGGGCCAATGCCAATAAGATCGTGGTGCCGGATGTAGGCCTAAAGGATGGTATGATGCAATTCTTATACGAACGCAATAAAAATAACAAGGACAATTAGTGTTAAGTTAAGCCTTAAATGACGTACCAGGTACAGGATGAGCTATGTTACAGGTATTGATCAGTGGGCAATAGGCAAAAGGCAGTAGGCAAAAAAAAGGGTTGCCGATTGTTTATTGCCAACTGTAAAGTCAAACTAACCTGGCGTCCCAAGTCTTGTTCTTTTTTCCTCGTATTCATAACGCCGTGATCCGACGATACAAGACGTGATCGCCAGCTTCTAACCTCAGCAATAATACCCCTTTGTCCCTGTAGGGTAATTCTATTGACCATTCCATAGCTGCTCCGACAATATGCTGTTGGGACATTTTCACCCTTCCTAAGCCGTCATAGAGGGTCAGCCGTATTTCCGGGTACGATGGTGCGGTTTCAAAGCGTATAAACAACCTGCCGGACGCAGGATTTGGATAAATTTTGATAAATGTCCCCATGTCTCCCGGGATCCCGGTTATGGGCGGGTTCAACCCGGGAGAGGTAAGTAGCGATTTTCTCCTGGGACTATTTTCCAACACTGCATGCATCCGGGCCACTTGGTCTTTAGTAAATATATGCATGCAGGCATCGTCGGCGTAATCCATGTAATTCTCTACCATAGCACGGCTGCCGTCGCAAGCCTTAAGGTCCTGCGGGCAGTGGCTCACGCGAAACCCGGTGGGAGGAGTATCCTGGCAAAAATCATCTTGATCACAACTGGGCCCTCCGTTCACGTTTTTACCCCATACGTGGAAAAGTCCAAGGAAATGCCCCACTTCATGGGTGCCGGTCCTGCCCAGGTTGTACTTTGAATCTATATTGCTGGTACCGAAATGCAGGCTGTTGATCACCAAACCGTCTACCTCGCCGATACCGGGCAGCTTCCAGTCCTGGTCTTGCTGGTCCTCCAGCCCGGGTAAAGTACTTACCGGGAAACGGGCTTCTCCCAATGCAGTATCTTTGAAGCCCGGGAATGCCCAAATGTTCAGGTAGCGATTAGGGTCCCAAAAGCTGTGGTACGCACCCGCCATGATAGGATTCCCTTGGAAAGGAGGCGGCTCTTTTGCCGTCATATCTACCCGTACAATCCCATCTGTGGCCTCGCCCGTGGGAGATGACCGGGCCAGGACAAATTCTACCCGGGCATCTTCCCCGTCAGGATGTTCGTTGTAGCCACGGGTCCCTTCCTTTCTTCTAAAATCTTCATTTAATACACGTACCTGCGACTCGATCCGTTCCGTGGAAAGGTTAAGTCCCTCGCC
>JAKSDE010000296.1 GCA_022360235.1 Cytophagales bacterium | reverse complement strand
GTAGTAATGCTCTTGCTAGGCCCTTCCCTTGATAAGGTCAGCCAAGAAGCCTTGGAAGGGGCGTTTAAAAAGGGGGTAGCGCAAGGTAAAGCAGCGCTGGTAGCTTTATTGCTAGAAAAAGCGCAAGAGAGAATAGAAGATAATACTATTGCCGCTTCCCTGCTTTGCGCTTCCAATGCGCCTAACGGTGAGGAAGTCAGCGCAGCTATTTATAGGCATGTAAAACCACGGGTCCTGGGGAGTATTTTCCTAGAGGCGGTCACCCAAAATAACACGGCGCTCGTAGAAGGCGTGCTAGGTGAGGGAATTGCCAAGCTAGAAGAGAAATCACTACAACATGCCTTCCAACGTGCCTGTCAGCAAGGCTATAGCGCTATGGTCGAGCGCTTCTTGGAGAGGGAAGCGATCCAAGACCTCCTCCAACCAGTGATACCCTACTGCTTCTATCAAGCCTGCGAGGAGGGTCAAGTCGGTGTAGTAGGCTCCTTCCTAGCACAAGGTTCGGTGGCGGAAGCTACGCTTGTAACAGCCCTGGTGAAGGCCCTAGAAGAAGGGCAAGAAGCCGTAAAAGCTACCCTTCTTGCGGAGGTAGACAAAGCAGTGGTTCAAAAGGTATGGGCTCATGGAGTAGGTAAGAAGAAATACGATTTGTTAGAAGCGTTACTAGCTCACTGCGATGAAGGCCAACTAGACCAAGCAACGATCGATGCTGAATTCACTAAAGCATGCACTGAGGAGGAGGGTATTTGCTTATTGAACGTCCTGTTAAACCGAGGTAGAATCCAGGAAAGAGTTGTTGTCGTGGGCCTTGATGCCGCCAATCAGGAGGGCTACCTAGAGATCGTGACTACCATTTTAAATAGCCTAGGGAAGGCAATGTTAGCCCGTGTCCTGTTAGTGGCAGTTGAACAGGGTAAGGATGTGCTCATAAAACCCTTCCTCACCCAGGCTAACCAGGAAAAGCTGGGTAATGAAGCCCTAGCCCAAGCGTTTGCAAAAGCCGTAGCCCAAGGTAGAGGAGGGATCGTAGCGTCATTGATACAAAAAGCGCAAGAGAGGATAGGTGATCAAGCTATTTCCGCCTCCCTGCTTTACGCTTCAAATACGCCTAACCGTGAGGAAGTCACAACAGCTATTTATAACCACATAAAACCAACCGTCCTGGGGAGGATTTTCGTGGAGGCGGTCAACCAAAATAATACAGCGCTCTTAGAAGGCGTGCTAGTTAAGGGAATTGCCAAGCTAGAGGATACAGCGCTACAATACGCCTTTGAACGTGCCTGTCAGCAAGGCCATAGCGCTATAGTGGGGCTTTTCTTGGAGAGGGAAGCGGTAAAAGAGAGCCTCCAAGAAATTATTCCCTACTTCCATCAAGCCTGCGAGGAGGGTCAAGTCGGTGTAGTAGGTTCCTTCCTAGCGCAAGGTTCGCTGCCAGAAGCTCCGCTTGTAACAGCTCTGGTGAAGGCCCTAGAAGAAGGGCCAGAAGCCGTAAAAGCTATCCTTCTCGCAGAGGTAAGTAAAGCAGTGGTTGAAAAGGTCTGGAAGCAGGGAATAGAGGAGAAGAAGGCCTGTGTGGTAGAAGCCTTACTCGCACACGAGCGAGCAAGATCGCAACTAGAGCAGGAAAGGCTCGAGGCTGAATTCATCCAAGCAGTCACTGCGCAGTATGAGCATCCGTTGTTAGAAGTACTCTTAAACGAAGCGAACCTAGGGGGTACGTTTATCGCAAGCGTGCTTAATGCAGCCATAGAGCAGGGAAAAATGAAGATAATAAACAGTATTTTAGAGAAAATAAACAAAGACACGCTAGTAGAAGTCCTCTTGCATGCCGTTGTAGAAGGTAAGGATGGGCTCCTCCCCTTCTTACTCACCCAGGCAGAAGAAGTCAACGTAGGTAATGAAGCGATAGCCCAAGCATTTGAGACGGCCGTAGCGCAAGGTAAAGTAGAAATCGTAGCGTCCTTGCTAGAAAAAGCGCAAGAGCGGGTAGGTGATGAAGCGATTTCGGCGTCCCTGCTTTACGCTTCCAATGTGCCTAAGCGTGAGGAAGTCAGATCAGCTATTTATAACCACATAAAACCAACCGTCCTGGGGAGGATTTTCGTGGAGGCGGTCATCCAAAATAATACGGGGCTCGTAGAAGGCGTGCTAGTTAAGGGAATTGCCAAGCTAGAGGATGCAGCGCTACAATACGCCTTTGAACGTGCCTGCCAGCAAGGCCATAGCGCTATAGTGGGGCTTTTCTTAGAGAGGGAAGCGGTAAAAGAGAGCCTCCAAGAAATTATTCCCTACTTCCATCAAGCCTGCGAGGAGGGGCAAGTCGGTGTAGTAGGCTCCTTCCTAGCGCAAGGTTCGCTACCGGATGATACACTTGCCACAGCCCTAGTGAACGCTCTAGAAGAAGGGCAAGAAGCCGTAAAAGCTACCCTTCTTGCGGAGGTAAGCGAAGCAGTGGTTCAAAAGGTATGGGCTCATGGAATAGAGGAGAAGAAATACGGTTGGCTAGAAGCGTTACTAGCTCACTGCGCTGGAGGCCAACTAGACCAAGCAACAATCGATACTGAATTCACTAAAGCATGCACTGAGGAGGAGGGTATTCCCTTATTGAAAGTCCTGTTAAACAAAGGGAGCGTAGGGGCCTTGGTTATCGTCCAGGGTCTTGATGCAGCACTAGAGCAGGAGGAAGGATTGATGATCATAAATAGCATTTTAAAGACAATAGGTAAGGAAAGGTTAGGAGGGTTACTCTTAGCGGCAGTTGAGCAGAGGAAGAATGCACTCCTCCCCCTCTTACTCCCTAAGGTAAAAAAAGCAGAGGGGGGTAATGTAGCCCTAGCGCAAGCGTTTGAAACAGCCGTATCCCAAGATAAGGGTGATTTGGTAACGATATTCTTAAAAAAGGTCAAAGAAGAGCTAGGTGATGAGGCTATCCAAGCTTCCTTTAAAACGGCCGTAAAAAATGGTAATGAAAGTGTAGTTACAGGCTTACTAGAAAATGCAGAGGATAAGCTAGACACTACGTTCTGCGAAGAGGCCATTCAAGCGCTACCCGATGAAAAGGGTAAGAGTATACTAGAGCACTTGATCAAAAAAAAAAGCTAACGAACCCGGAAGCCTGTATACAAGCTATCCTCTCGCCTAATAATGGCTATACAGCCCTTCAGCGAGTAGCGTTGTGGGAAGCGTTAGTAGGGAGTGGTGTCTTGGGAGTTGAGGGAAAATTTAGCTCCCGCCCCACCCTGCTACATGTAGCGGCCGAACGTTGCCACGAAGAGGGGGTAGAAAAGTTATTGAGTGAGTCAGCAATCAATGTCAATGCCAAAGATAACAATGGCTCTACTCCCTTGAAGTTAGCTGCCCAGCAGGATAGTAACCAAGCGGTGGTAAAAGCCTTACTCCGCAAGGGGGCGAACGCAGCTCTAGAAGATCAATCCATTGCCCAGCTTTTGTGCAAAGCGGTAGAAGAAGGAGATAAGGAGCTGATAGAGCTGCTAGCAAAGAATGGGGCTGAGCTGTGCGTAGAAGACGACCAAGGCCGAACGCTCGTCTACCTTGCAGCAGCGCATAACAAAGTCGATATGCTAGAACTGCTCAAAAGAAAAAAAGAAGGTATC
>JAKSDE010000295.1 GCA_022360235.1 Cytophagales bacterium | reverse complement strand
GTGATTCCACGTGAAATAGGGAGTAAATGCTGTAGTTGTAGTGATTGCATTAGTTTTCATGATTTTTGCCCCTTGTTAGCTAGGCCGAAGTTCTGGGTCTAATGAAAAACAACCAAGGGCGTGAACCTCTACTCCTTACCCTCAGCTTCCGCAGGTACGCCATACCCTTGAACACTGAAGAAGCAAGAGGAACACGCCCTTTGCTCAAGCGCATTCCCGATTTGCCTCCCATCTCTCGTTCAAGTTGGTTTTGGCGTTTTGCGAAAAAGAGACAGTAAACACCCTTTGAGTAACTTCGTTACTCTTGGACATTATTTAGTACAAATATAACTACTCTTTGGGAAGTATGCAAATTTTTTTAATCTTTTTCCTGTAGAACAAAAATATATTGAATAGAACACCAGCGAGGGTTTGTGGTAGCAGAGAGCCCGAAGCAGTCAAGCACCTCACTCCTTCCCTCCATGGTAGTCACCCCGGGCACTCCTTTGGCTACCATCCCACCCTCCTTATGTACGAGAAAGCGATACGCAGCTTACATTTAAAAATTTTTTAGGAAATTTTTTGTTTTTTATTAATCCTTCTTTAACTTAGCCAAGTAAAAGTTTATCAAAAGATAGCTTAAACTACGAAGTGTTAATAAAATTTAATCAAAAATACAAAAAGTATAAAATCGTTTGAAAATGAAAAGATTAAAGATATTGCTGTTGCTCCTGTTAGCGATAAGCTGTACTAAAAGGAAGATAGAGATCTATCCAGAAAGTAATGTGAGCGTAAGCGCAGGAAGTGATGATCACCAGGGCGATCCGGCTACGGGGGAGCAAGCCAAGCATGGCCCCTCCAAGGCAGTCCAACATTTTAAAGGAGCAGACCAAGCAGGGATTGATTTAAGGAAGTATGACAGCTGGTATGACAATATAACCCTCGAGTACCTGGACAATACCCTAAGAGATACGCAGCCCTATCTACTCAAGGTAGTGTTTCATGATCCTACGGCTCCCAAGACAAGCTTTGCCAATCAGGTTGCGCAATTACAGGTTCTGAAGAGTACCCTCAACAGAAAAGCAGCGCTCTTCCTCAGTAAAGAGCCTGGAGCGGGTGTGAATCATTACCTATTTGGCATGCTCTATGGGAGTAAATTAATCCTCCTCAATCCAGTAGGAGCCAGCAAGCACCAAGATCTCTATGAAGCCCTAGCAGCGGTCAAGGAGCAAGGGTTAGT
>JAKSDE010000289.1 GCA_022360235.1 Cytophagales bacterium | reverse complement strand
TTTTATATTTCTCATATAAAATTAACATTTGTTTTTGCATGGTTGGACAGATCTTTGGACACCTGCCATAGAAAAAGTTGGCTACATAAGCTTTACCTTTGAAAGTCTCTGGCGTCACTGTATCACCCTCTTGGTCAATAAGCTTAAAATCAGCGATTGTATGGTAGATTACTTTTTCAACGATCTCGCCATTTACTTCCTCTGTCACTATTTCTTTTCTACCAAAAATGGGAAGTTCTGCTTCAGAACGCATACATGCTTTTTCGCAAGCTACATTCAGTAAGACAATTAAACTTAATGTTATCTTAGTTAACAAGGATCTTTTCATCATATCATCTTATTTAAATAATTGACTCATACATTCGTTTTTTAGTAGGCAATAATCACTTTTTGTTAAGTACCTCTCGCCCTATAAGCCCCTGCACACTTCCCGCTCTCCCTACGATTTTGCTTATCACGTGCTACTACGCATTACTTTGTCTTCACTATTGCATACGAAACTTTTTATAAAGCGTAATTCCTATCATTAAAACGATACCTAGTGCTATCCAACTTAATAAAGCCCCTACCATATTTAATGTACTCTTCAAAACTACTAAAAAAATAATAGCTACCAAAAGCAGTGTAGTTACTTCGTTCCACAGCCTCAATTGTTGTGAAGTATAACACTTTTCATTGCGTTGAAGTTTACGAAAAATTTGATGACACTTCAGATGGTAAAGATACAATAATAGCACAAAGCCTAATTTAATCCAAAGCCATAGCGGTATGTTAAAACCATAGGCATGGAGTAACCAAAGCCCTAAGATAAGTGTCAATACAGCAGATGGCCAGGTGATAATATACCAAAGGCGTTGAGCCATTAGCTTAAATTGGTCTGTAAGAATAGAACGCGCGGGTTCGTCTTTTGCTAAGGCTTCTGTATGATAAATAAAAAGGCGAACTATATAAAAAAGCCCTGCAAACCAAGTGATGACAAAGATGATATGTAAGGCCTTCAGATACGGAAACATAGCTCGATACGCAGTCACTTACCTCTAGGTGACGCTTGTTTTTATTTATTATAGAAAGCTGTTAGTCTTTCTACCATCTTGGCTGATCCAATGTATAGCGGTACACGCTGATGTATTTCAGTAGGTTCAATTGTTCGTATTCGTTGTTGACCATCCGTGGCTGTTCCGCCAGCTTGTTCTACAATGAAGGCTAACGCATTGCATTCAAACATCAATCTAAGTTTTCCATGAGGGGTACTTTCAGTAGGAGGATACATATAAATACCTCCTTTCAGTAAATTTCGATGAAAATCAGCGACTAACGAGCCTATATATCGAGCCTTATAGCTGTTATCCCTACAGTATTGAATATAGCTTTTTATGGAATCAGGAAACCTAGCAAAATAACCATCATTGATAGCATAAATTTTCCCCGCTGGGGGAGTCTTTATATTCGGATGAGAAAGTAAAAATTCACCTAACGAAGGGGCATAGGTAAACCCATGCACACCATGACCTGTTGTGTAAACAAGCATAGTAGAAGTACCATATAATAGATAACCTGCAGCCATTTGCTCACTTCCCCGTTGCAAGACGTCCTCTGGTTGCACAGGCTCTCCGATCGGAGAAATACGGTGGTAGATAGAAAATATCGTACCGATCGAAACATTCACATCAATATTAGAAGAGCCATCGAGCGGATCGAGCGCTACAATGTATTTCCCTTGGTTATTTTCTAGCTTAACAACATCCTCCTCCTCTTCTGAGGTAATAGCACAAACTACGCCTCCTTTTTCCAAGGCACGCATAAAACAAGTATGCGCCATTACATCTAGCTTTTGTTGTGCTTCACCATGGATATTGTATGTTCCTTGTGCCCCTGTGATGTCTACCAAGCCTGCTTTGTTTACTTCGCTACCTACTAGCTTGCCCGCCAACGTTATATCATTTAGTAGTTGAGAAAGTTCTTCAGGGGCACAGGGAAGTTCGTCTCCTCTCGCTTTGATGAATTGATCTAATGTACATCCTATACTTGTAGTTATACTACTAACCTCTTTTTTCATGGTAGCTTTTTTTAGAATGAGACCGAAAATTAACAAATTCTAAGTTCTATCATTGAACAAATTACGCGTAATTCTCTCTTCCTACCATCTTTGATGCTTGGGTGGCGTATAATGTTTCTTATATTCACTACGCTTATTTCCTTTCCTGTTTCTTACTTTTACCTTTACGTAATGCTGTTAACTTAGCAATATGCTCTCGGGCCAACTTACCGAGGGTACTTTTTCTTTTGGTAAGTTTTTTGATAGTTTGGTAATAATTTTTGGCAAGTCGGACACTATCTTCTTGCGCAGCAATATTCCCTAATCCTAACAAAGCATAATGGTAGTATCCTGAGTCTGTATCGCCGGCCATTTCACTCCATTGCTTAGCGCTGTGATAATAGTGTTTAGCTTCTGCTAAGTTACCCTGGAGTTCATAAATATGACCTAAGAAAAAATTAGCATAACGCCCGCTGGTAGGCCCATAGCCTATCTTTTGCTGTGCTAACTTTTCTGTAATATGGAGGGATACCTGCACTGCTTCTGAAAACCTTCCTGTAATATAAAGCAACTTGGCATAATATCGCTCAAAATAGGGATTGTCAGGGAAAGTGGTGGAAAGGTAGTGAGCGAGTTGTAAACCCTCCTCATAGTTTTTTTCTTCATCTGCCAAAATATCTAATAAAAAGTATTGTGCTTCGGTTCGCGTATAAAAAGAATTTCGTGCAACCGTTTTTAGTTGTTCTGTTCCTAATGCTTTATCTCCTTTTTCAAAAAAGGTGAGTATAGGCCGTAAAAGCGGATAGTTCTCCCTAATCCAGACACTGTAGTAATTATAAAGTGCATCGCCCAAAAGTAATTCTGGTGCAAAATGATGCTTCCCTTTGGTCAGTTCAGCATATTTTAATGCTTCTTTCCCTGCTAACATAGCGCTCACCCAATTGTCTCGTTCTATGTAGAGCCTCCCTTTAAAAGCATGAGCCGCTGCCAAGAAAAAAGTGGCTTCATAATTTTTTGAATCTTCTTTGTACAGTTTTTCTCCTAAGGCTATCGCTGTATCCATATAAGCAAATACTTGCTGATCATAGACCGTATCGTCTATTTCAGGAACAATTTTCCACCACGCACTCAGCCCCAATAGAAAGAAAGGCAATGGATGATGGCTATATTTATTTTTCAATGCTGTAAACGTTTTCTCTGCTTCTTCAAACTTAAAATTATACATGGCATTCATACTCTCCGTTACCTCGATTTGTAGGGCTATATCCTGAAGTAACATCCCCTTCGGGCTTTGTGCCCAAAGTACTTGCGTGAAAAGTAATCCTAGTAATACAAGTTTCTTCATAATGAAAATTTAACAATCTGCTAGCGGCATGACTATACTACAAATAACTAAGGTTATTGGCTAAGTTCCAACCTACTCTCTCAAGAAATTTTCCATTTGATAGATTTCATCTAATTTTATATACGCAAAACTTAGGGCTCAGCAGTTAACGTTGATAACACTTTACTACGGGGCACATGATACGCCTTCGACATGGCTAGCGTTAGATTGTAATCTTATGAGGAAATCGCATTTTTTTTTTTAAAATATTCTTTTTTAGTGTCTTAAGCATAGCCATTGTATCCTATTTATCATACGAAAATAATTATATGCCCAAGCCCAACGGGTACCCGCGCATTATTCTTCCTGAACATGAATACAGCGTACTTCCCGATACCTTCCCCTACACATTTGAATTTTCAAAGCACGCTACCATTGTGGAAGACACTTCTTGGATAGACGAACGGTATTGGATTACTATTCATTATCCACCTTCTATGGGCGATGCTGATATCCAGCTGACCTACAAACCAGTCAACAACAATCGTCAACTTTTACGAGAATATTTAAATGACGCTTACACACTCACCGCTAAACACCAGGTTAAAGCGTATGCGATTGAAGAGAGCATTTTGAAAACGCCTAAGGGGTATACAGCAGTGGTAGCAGAACTAGTAGGTCAGGTGCCCAGTCAGTTTCAATTTTATACGACAGACTCTATCCACCATTTTCTCAGAGGAGCCCTGTATTTTAACACGGCCTTGCATAATGATTCGCTCGCACCCGTGATTGACTTCATCAAGAAAGATATAATTCATCTATTGAATACCTTAGAATGGAAAGCGTAGCATCACCTCCGCATCCCGTGCTAGCCCCGTTGGACTTTTTTACCTTACTACAAATTTTATAGCCACCGCTGGGCTTAGCTCATTATAGTTCTCAAATAATTTCACTCCCTGTAGCTGCCCCCTTTTCTTGGAGGAAGAGGAAATGAGTCAAGGTACTGAAAGCCACTTCGGCTTAAAGTACGGCCTTGCTAGGGATAAACAAGAGCTGCAGGAATACTCCCTAGCAAAACTAGGAGAGCTGAGCAAGCTCTTCTGGGCTCAGGCCAGTAGCTTGGGCAATGACATCTAAGGAAACACCTTGCTTGATAAAATTTTTAGCCGTTTCAAGAACACCTTCTTCTCTACCTTCTTTTCTACCCTCTTCTCTACCTTCTTTTCTACCCTCTTCTCTACCTTCTTTTCTACCCTCTTCTCTACCTTCTTGCCTGCCTTTTTCTTTCCCTATCTCTATGCCTTCTTCTCTACCCTTTTCTCTACC
>JAKSDE010000294.1 GCA_022360235.1 Cytophagales bacterium | reverse complement strand
TGGCCACCGGTTTAGCAAGGTGGATTTTGATGACATGCATTTCACAAAGGGAAGGCAATACGACCCTTGGGTCTCCTACGGCTAGAGCAAGATGGCCAACATTTTGTTTGCTAAGGAGCTGCAAGCCCGGGGCGAGGGTAAGTACATCGCTGTGTCGGTGCACCCTGGTATCATCAGTACCAATCTAGCCAGGCACATGCCGGAAGAGGAGCTCAAGCAAATGGCTGTGTAGTGGGAAAAAGTGATCAAGACATTGGGCCAAGGCGCGGCAACTACAATGTATGGGCTGCTCAATGCAGAGCTGAAAGGGGGCGAGTATCTAGTGGACTGCGCTGTAGCGGAGCCTTAAAATGACCAGGCGCTGGATGCAGGAGTGCCGCGCTAGTTGTGGGAGAAGACGGAGGAGGTGCTGGCGGTGGTGGCTGAAAAGGGTTCGCTGTCGGAGTGAGTTGCGCATTGGGTGTAGTCCCTGCGATGGCTCAATTCTCACTGAGGGCGTGAGAGCTAGGCTTACGTTTTGAATGGCCTTGAATTGGCAGCTGGCGCTGCCTCGCTACCGGATAGTTTGTTGATTAACAGCACTGTCTGCGGTTTTTCACCCTTCCACGAGCGGTGGTTGGGCTGCACGGCTTTGCCACACTGACGTTTGTTGATGATATGGTTGTATTGGTGACGACTGTAGCCTGAATATGCTCAAATTTTGTTCGCTTTGCCCTTCATCGTTTCGTGCATCTGCGAGCTCAGCGTGATGATACATGTTCTTGCTGCTTAGCGTTTTGAGAAGAAGTATTGTTTGCTTCCTGCTTGCGTGGTCAACAGTCAACACATAATTCTGCATGGGACTTGAGGTGCTTAGAAAGGCATAACATAAAGTCTGAAAATGGAGCATTGCCATTGAATAGCTACAAAGTCCACTGTTCACACTCCATATGTATTTTACATTTGGGCAAAGGAGTAATGGAGTTGATGGTGAATTGGTGAAATGACTTGTTTATTGTGAGGTTCTCTTGAGTCCTTTTATTTTTTCTTGAACCAAGTATCATGTGCTGAAGCTCGGCCTTTTCAGTACTGCTGACATGCATCATGCATTGTCATCAAATGCCACTCATCATTAAGCCCACCGGAGCCAGTAAAGCCCCCTGGCATCTC
>JAKSDE010000190.1 GCA_022360235.1 Cytophagales bacterium | reverse complement strand
TGCTACAATGTGGCTTTTTATATGTACAATAGATGACGAATACCTGAGGTAATACATTCCAGTTTTCAGTCCAATGCGCCATGCATGAAAATGAAGGGAGGTAAGCTTTCCAAAACTTGGATCACTCATGTGGACATTAAAACTTTGGCTCTGATCTATGAATGCGCCCCGATCTCTGGCCATATCCACCAACACTTTCTGCTTGATCTCCCAGACTGTCTTATATAATTCCTTTAGTTGTGGAGAAATGTCTAAATCTTGCACGCTCCCATTATTTGCGATAAGCTCATTCTTTACATCAGCATCCCACAAACCTAGCTGAACCAAGTCATGTAGAAGATGTTGGTTCACAACAACAAATTCACCGCTCAGGACTCTCCTCACGTAGATGTTGGATGTGTATGGTTCAAAGCATTCATTGTTCCCAAGAATTTGGGAGGTCGATGCTGTTGGCATGGGAGCAACCAACAAAGAATTTCTGACACCATGCTTTGCTATATCCTCACGGAGCTTTTGCCAATCCCATCTATCAGATGGTGGATCTACATTCCACATGTCATGCTGCAGTACTCCCTTACTAACAGGACTACCTTTATATGTTGCATATGGCCCCTCACCCTTTGCTAATGAGCATGATGCCTTTAGTGCTGCATAATATATAGTCTCAAAGATCTCCTTATTGAGCTGTGCAGCTTCCTGTGAGTCAAAAGGAAGTCCCAGGAGAATGAAAGTATCAGCCAACCCCTGAACACCTATACCAATAGGCCTATGCCTTAAATTTGACCACTCAGCCGTTTTAACTGGGTAGTAGTTGACATCAATGACCTTATTGAGATTTCGTGTAACAACCTCTGTGACCTCAGCCAACTTTTCGAAATCGAAATACCTGTAGGAACAGAGTCAATTAAAGTCGTAAGCAACATGTAGTATTTGTCGAGAAAACTAAAAAGATGGCAACTCTGGAGAATTTTTTCAAGCAGCACAAAACAAAGAGACACGCTCGAGGTCCTACAGATATGTATTCAGCAAATGCACAAGGTGCCAACCGGCATCGGATGTAGATGCTGGGAAGGGCACTTTCAACTCCACAAGGATTACACAAAATATTACATAAAATCTGCA
>JAKSDE010000250.1 GCA_022360235.1 Cytophagales bacterium | reverse complement strand
TGCCTCACAGCAGACACCCTGTCCTCCAGCTTCCGCTGGCCGGTGAGACATTACTCCCACCTGTTGGATATCAACCTATGGTCTTAGGTTGAGTGGGACTTTAACCCACCTGATCACTGTGCCGCCTGGCACACACTATGAACCCTCTGACTTCTCCCCCTGTACCCGTACGGTTAGAGACCTCCCTCGGTTAAGTGAATGTCCTTGTGCCCATCGCTGCTACAGCTACCATTTCGGTGCTAGTCTCTTTCGAGGGATTGGACTTCGGCAGCATGTGAGACCTCATCCGACCGGATGGCCTCTATATATAGTATCTGTTCAGCTTACCCTCAATTGGATGGGGGGTCAGTACAGAAACCGCAACCTGGCTTACTTCAGTTCCAGCGTCACCACTGACAACCTTGCCACTTGCTTGGCTTCCGGGCACAACCCCAGCGCGTAAAGGACTTTTCCCATAGGGATCACTTTGTGGCACCCTTTGGAACGCTCAACTTCATAAGCCATATTCACCATTCAAGGCGCACACAAACACTATCATCCATAAGCTAACTGAGCCATTTACAAGGGCTGCTGCAATGAGATACTTTTATAGATATTTGATAAGCCGAGCTTACAGAATGATAGTTGGTTGTTAAGCATTATTGAACCAGGTCAACATGACACTTAATAGATAAATGAACAATCAATTTCAATATGATGGAACTGAGAATTACAAAAAAGTAAAAAAAGCTTTGAGCTTTCTTATTGATGATTTTGGGTTTTCTATTAATAAAGAAAAAGAGTATTTGCATGAATATGAGTGTGGAGAGTCTTTATTTAAGGTGATATCGTATGACAATTCCCAAATTGATATTGAATTTGCAATTTGTCTTGATTCTGATATAATTCATTTTGATATAAGAAAATAATCAATGGATTCCCTGCTAATTACTATGACGAAGTTTATTGTCTATCTAAAGAAGAGTTGTTTCAATTAACGCATGACTCTAGAATGGATGATTACCAATTAAAATATCATGAAAAGCTCGATTTGCTAACTGAATTATTAAAGAAGAGTATTGCATTATTTTCTAATGGACACTGGTTACCCCCAGGATTAATAACACGAAAAGTTGAGAACTTGACTAAAATGTCAATGATCACATATTACACAGATGGACTATTACCAATGATGGAGGAGCACAATTTTAAAAAAATAAATCTTAATCTTCCATCATATATTGGGGCATATAAAAACAAGAATGTTCTTAATTTTTCGAATAATGGAAAGAAAATTAGTGTAATATACGATTTTGATTATCGGGAACAGTGCGGTGCGGTTTATGTATATGTCAATGGAGATTATTTCAAAGGATTATCGAAAGGTGATTTTCATCAATTTTTAAGAATCACACTGCAAGAAGCAATTGAATTATAATATTGCATACAAAGGTAGCCTTACCAAAAAGCTTTGCAACACATTTATTAGCACCAGGAACAGACCTGAGGTATATTCAAACATTATTGGGGCATAATAGTACCCTAACTACTGAAATCTATACGCATGTAGCCAATCATGTTTTGAGCGGTATTAGAAATCTACTAGATTCGTAAGGGTATAGTGGAAGTAACGACACCTGGGGTGTTGTTACTCTGATGTTACCTGCCATTAGATTCCCGATACAAGTCTACTTTCCGAATTTTTTGAAAGTTCTTTCCAAATCTTTAAACGACTTATTAATATCTCTAATGGCTTTTTTATTAGAACCCCTGTGGTCCACCAGTTGAATACTTTAGAC
>JAKSDE010000291.1 GCA_022360235.1 Cytophagales bacterium | reverse complement strand
GCTGCTGACGCCGCTGTCGCCGAAGCATGGCCGCCATCAGGGCTGCCACAGCCAGGGACACGTGCTCACCACACAGCAGTGGACAGAGACTCTGGCCCCCGCGATAAACCCCGCCCTGACAACTGCCAGCCCGAACCCCTTGCTGAAGAAGTGCATGGACAAGTCCCTGGTGCTGTTCGGCATGAAATGCCAGGCGAATTTCCTGGTGTAGTAGCAGCGAAGCCAGGTAAGCCGTCTGCAACTGGCGGCGAGGGCCCTTACCCGTAGCCCTGTGGCCAACCCCGCGTCAACCCTCCTCAGCAACTCTGTCTGCAACCAAACCACAGCAAAGCTACCTCGCGACCGTCTCGCTGTAGCAGCGAGCACGTGGATGAGGGTGGGTCACGTGGTCCACGTGAGCAGCGTGGCACTCGTGCATGCAGCCCACCGCAAGGCCACCAGCCTGGTGGCGGTGGGCAGCCCCCTGCTATCAGCGAAGCCACCACGCAGGTGGCGGACTCCGCCACCACGTGGCCAGTGGAGAGCAGCCAGGCAGCTTCCACTGGGGCTTAGCTCCCACGCCACGGGCGGCGGGGGGCCTCTACATGTTCTGCACGTGACACGTTGGAGCAGGTGTCGTGGCCCACTGGCGTTTGCGACGTTAGCGCAGCTGACGTCAGGGACGGGTCGCCGGGGCCTCCCCGCAAGCGGCAGTGTTAGCCGTGCAGGGAGCTACCCCCCCAGGTGGCAGCGTGGCACCCCCCACCAACCAGCGCCGGCAGCGGTGCGGGATGCGGCCCCAGCGGGGCCACGTGGCAGGGTGATGGGGCTTTTGGCAGCTTCCTGGAACACACCGAGGACCGAGCGTCCATTGAGCAGTGGTTCGGTAGCGGGGTGGCAGCGCCGCTGCCGCCGGAAAGTGTGTCTGGCGGCTTGGCGGCTGTGGCGGGTGCGCTGTCGCCCGGGAGGCAGACTAGCCACGAGTGGCTTGCAAAGATGCAGCAGTACCTGACGTCATCCACATCAGCAGAACCACAGACCGCCCTTCAGACTGCATTGCAAGCAGCCATAGCACAGCAGGAGGAGAGATCGGGGAATAACGGGGCCAAGGAGTAACAGAAAGGTTTGTAAGTAGCCACTAAAGAGTAACAGGGAAGAAACATTGTGAACAGGACTCCTTCTGGAGGGATTTTGCACACCCGCTTGGAGGGCTGGCAAGGTGGGAAGAAGTTGTATGGGGGTGTTGGCACCGAAGACACACGGAAAAGGGTGGCTGCTGCGGCTGACGGTGAAGCGTAAGGAGCTAGTATTATTGACAGTGTTGCACAGAAGAGGAG
>JAKSDE010000274.1 GCA_022360235.1 Cytophagales bacterium | reverse complement strand
GCTGCGCTATACATAAGTTTTTGTGAGCTAAGATAGGCATTTTAAGTATAAAAACACAGTATTTAATACTTGTTAAGGGTCGACTATTTAGTCGGCCCTTAATAACGCTCGATGATTCTATTTTTGATGCGTTTTGCAACAGGCGAAGTACTTCATTTATCGGGCTTAGCCCTTACTTTTTATTCCCCTGCCGGGGGCCCTCACCGCTGTTGAAAAATGGCTAAAACTCTTGCGCTACGTGCTAAAAATTGGCCAACTCGTCGCGGCGCTCCTCAGACAAGCCAATTTTTGGACGCACTTCGCTTAGAATTTCTGAACGCCATTTTTCAAAGGCGGATCTCTGTGATTGATAGAGCCTGCTATTTTTTGGCAAGGCTTTGGCGTGCCATAAAGGTTTTTCTTGCCAATATGGCTACGCTATAGATGAGTTTTTGTGAGCTAAGATAGTCATTTTAAGGGTAAAACATAGTATTGAATACTTGTTAAGGGTCGACTAAATAATTTATTTTTTTGTAGCAAGAAGTTGATTCGCTAACCCTTCAATGTCTAGCCCATTAAAATCTCCTGCACTCATAAACAAGAAGTTATTGTTTTCCCATGACTGATGAAGCAAGTAATTTTTTAGATCTGTGGTATTGCTAAACACTTGAAGATCATCTTGTCTAAACGCTTGTTGAATTACCGCTTCTGTGATAGTGGCTGCTTGCTTAGCGCTCTCAGGGTTATAATAAATAATAGGAGAGTCTACATCTGCCATCATATCCGCATATTCTTGTATGCATTCCTTATTCAAGCTACAATAGGAGTGTAGCTCGATACAGGCAGCAAGCTTTCTGGTAGGAAAAGCATCATACAAAGTAGTTGCACTCGACTTTAGTTGAGAAGGTATAGCACTACCATCTTTATATATTGCCGTATGATGATTTTGTGCAACCAACTCAAGTGCATAGTGCACACCTTGAAAGGAAGCAATAGCTTCATAAAACTGTTCGGAAGTAATACCAATATTTCTCAAAACTTTTTTAGCGCCTGCAATATTACGCATATAATGTTGGCCAAAAGGTTGAACAGGAATTTTTTCTTCTTTGGGTGTAGTGAGGTAGAATTGCCCTTCTATGTATTCATAAGGGTGGATTCTGTATTTCTCACTTTTGACATTCGGTCTTTCCTTACTACCAATGACAGTGGCCAAGGCATCTTCTTCACAGTAAATAAGCGTTCCTCCTTTAGGGGAGATATCTGCAAACGCGTCAAATTGCCTGACATACGCATCAAAATCAGTATAGATATTAAAATGATCCCACTTGATATTGCTGATTAGACCGATATTATGGCGATAGTGTAAAAATACAGGGGTCGCATCCATAGAAGAAGTAGGATATTCACTACCTTCTAAAATAATGATAGGCGCGTCACTTAATTTTACGGTTATTTCATCTCCCTTCGTAGGACTACTAATAACATAATCGAATTTTCTGTTCCAATACTTTAAGACATGGGTAATAATAGCACTGATGACTGTTTTACCATAACTTCCAGCAATTACAATCCGTTGTTTGTCTTTAGCGTACTTATAGATGTATTTAGGGTAGGAATAAACTTCCAGTCCCAGTTCTTGTGCTCTTTTAAGCTCTGGATTATCCTTTTCTACATGGCTCCCTACAATAATACTATCAATTTCTTTAGAAATTTTTTCAGGAAACCAGCCAGGCTTTTCAGGAAGTAATCCCCATTGCTCTAAGAGACGCTTAGAAGTAATAAGTTTATCACAAGAGCCTGTAATAGTGTGTCCATTCAGGTGAAGAGCAGTTGCTAGGTTATATATAAAATTGCCCTCCATGGAAACAAAATGTATTTTTAAATTTTTCTTTTGCATTGAGCTGCTTTGAATAGCTTTCAAAACTATCATAAAATGTGGTGCAAACAAAGCAATGAAAAACTATATTATCCTATAAAATATGGGCCTGTAGAAAGCTTCTCTAATTTTTCTAAAAATCTCCTTTGAAAGTCAAAAGGCCTATCATTTGGATAGAATTTTTAAGATGCTACAGCCCCCATATTATAAATTGGAGGTGTGTATAACTGGCTGTAAAACTTGTTTATAAGATGTGGAAAAGAATACTACATTAAATGTTAGTTTTGTAAGCGATGGAGACAAAAAAAGCATTAGTAGATCGGGTAAGTCCACTAGTCAAAAGGCTCGGTTCGACTAGTCCAGTAGAAGGCCTAGGAAAATTAGTCCCCCAGGCAGTAGACTTAGAAGAAAGTGTATTAGGTGCATTGATGTTAGAAAAAGATGCGCTTACTGCTGTCATAGACATACTCAAACCAGAAAGTTTTTACAAAGACGCACACCAGGAAATATACCAAGCCATCGTTCAGTTGTTTAACAACGCTGAACCAATCGATCTACGGACTGTAGTAAACCAGTTAAGAAAAAATGGGAAACTAGAATTTGTAGGAGGAGCTCATTATATCGTTGGTTTGACCACACGCATTAGTTCAGCAGCTAATATTGAATTTCATGCAAGAGCGGTTGTTGAATATGCAATTAAGCGGGCACTCATAACTATTGCTACAGAGATGCAGAAAAGTGCTTATGAAGACACTATAGACGTTTTTACCCTGCTAGATCGTTCTGAACAAGCCTTGTTTGAAGTTTCAGAAACAAACATTCGGAAGAATTACACAAATATGCGCTCCCTTATGGGAGAAGCATTCAAAGAACTAGAGACAAAAAGAAAACACAAAGATGGACTCACGGGCATACCCAGCGGATTTACAGCCTTAGATCGTGTTACATCAGGCTGGCAAAAGTCTGATCTGATTATCATTGCTGCCAGACCAGGTATGGGTAAGACAGCTTTCGTAGTTTCTGCCTTGAGAAATGCCGCTGCTGACCATGACTATCCAGTAGCTATTTTCTCGCTAGAGATGGCCTCTCTGCAATTAGTCAATCGATTAATTTCAGCAGAAGCTGAACTGGAAGCAGAGAAGATAAAAAAAGGAAACTTAGTCGAACACGAATGGGAACAGATTATTCATAAAACTGCTAAATTGTCCAATGCCCCCATCTATATTGATGATACACCAGCACTCTCTATCTTTGAACTGAGGGCTAAGTGCAGAAGATTAAAGGCTAAACATGATATCCAGCTGATCATTGTTGACTATCTACAGTTGATGTCCGGTGAATTCAATAAGCAAGGTCCTGGAAATCGAGAGCAAGAGATCGCTTCTATTTCTCGTGCGCTAAAAGGAATCGCCAAAGAATTGAATGTACCCGTGATAACTATCTCTCAGTTAAGTCGTGCAGTAGAGACAAGAGGCGGTAGTAAAAGGCCACAACTCTCTGACTTGAGAGAATCTGGCTCTATTGAACAAGATGCAGACATGGTTTTATTTTTGTATAGACCCGAGTATTATGGTATTACTGAAGACGACCAGGGTCACCCTGCTGCTGGGCTTGCTGAAGTGATCGTGGCTAAGCATCGAAATGGTTCGCTAGACAATGTACTACTTAAGTTTATAGGTAAATACACTAAATTTACCGACGCCGAAGTAAGGAATAATTTCCATCCCGCCCATGATACTTCCTTTAATACCATCACAAGAGTAAGCAAGGTGAACAATTCACCTCATGAACCAACAGAACAACAGGAAAAAGACGAGCCGGCCGAATAATCCTTGCATGGTATCTTAGTTCTGGGAGTGTTACATAAAGATAGTTAAGAAGATTTGATGAACTTCATCAAAGCCACCCTACTCATTAAGAAAACACGCTATCTTTAACGTTAGCATGATCATTCGCAGCGATCTTGAAACAACCTT
>JAKSDE010000501.1 GCA_022360235.1 Cytophagales bacterium | reverse complement strand
TCCTGGCAGATAGCCCTGCTTTTTGAGGCTATCCCTTACTTTGGCAAATAGCTTGGCTAATCGATGGGTACCTATACGCTCTCGTACTTTACTAAAACAGGTAAAATGCGGTGTTTTTTCCTGCATACTGAATCCACAAAAATATTTTGCAGCCTTATTTTCTTCTAAAAATCTTTGCATTTCTCTATCGCTGAGGTCTTCCATAAACTGTAATAGTAGTGCCTTGAATAAAGTGATAATCCCATACCCCTGTTGTGCCTGGATGTCTTTATTGTGCTTTTGTATGGGTGAGCCAAGTTTTCTGAAATCGATGATCTCTAGAATTTTTCGATAAGGATGCTCTTTTCGTACCAGTTGTTCTTGTGTAATAAGAGTGACTTGATTAACATTTGCCATAGCTATTTTTTTAAATGTGTCAAGAAAATAATGCATCAAATTTAAGCAATTTTTGCCTAGCTTTCTACAGGCCCATTTTTGACAATACCTCAGACTTTCCAATAGAATAGCTCGGTAGCTCTTATTGTTCAATACATCACTCAACTACGGCAAAAGTCACAAAATGAATGTCTTCCTTGTCTCTAATTTTTCCTGCTGCCATGACCTATAACTGATTGCTAGAGGGCTATGAGTGTCCTGAGTTGCCAACTCAGGACAGCCTGATCATACTCATGGACAAACTACGGATAGCTGAGGGAAAGCCTCTCAAAGCGCCTTATGGGCGCTCTCATGCTTTGTTATAGAGCGCTAACACTATATTTTGCGATCTCGGCTTCACACAGCTCCTCGGTAAGCGCTGCTAAGACTTTTACACGTTCAGCCAAGTATTCTAGCTCTTCTTGGGTGATAACATAGTTCTTGTCATAGTCGAGTAGGTCGGGGCCTACGGAAGTCTCCCGTAGGAGGCTTCCTGGAGCCCTTTCCTCTCTAAGAACCGAACCGGACAGTTACCCGTCATTCGGCTCAGGCGGCCGGCAAAGGCTTCAACTTTTGCCCGTATCGACTATGGATCTGTTTATGGCAGACCCCATGCAATATACATAGATTCGATAACTCATCCCCGCCTCCTTT
>JAKSDE010000126.1 GCA_022360235.1 Cytophagales bacterium | reverse complement strand
CTGCTGATATCTTCCGCAGCTGGTAGCAGCACGGCACGACCGGCGCCCCGCTAGTCTTGGCATGCCCTCACCTTCCCGCCAGTTTTTTGCGCTGTCCACGCGCCCATTAGCGCGTCCATCCCTTCCATCCCGGCTGACGTCACGTCCTTTCCCGCCCTGGTTTCGGGCGTCGCGCTTTACCGCGTTACGTAACAGTCAACAACGGTGGTGAGGTTGCGCCCTGCTCTCTGCCATGCCCAACAACAGACAGGCGTAACGCACCGCGCCCTGCAAGCTTCTCAAATCCGCACTGCTGCTGCTTGACCATGACAACCATACAATCACTACTCGGAGATGGTCCAGATGCTCCGGTCCATCTTTGCTGACTACATGCGGGGCCTCGGCGCTTGGAAGACAGCTCCACGCAGTCGTACGGGCTTGTTCGCAATGTGCAAGTACCCGAACACATGCAACTAGACCCGCAACGCAAAGAGAATTGCCACCAGCAGGCCGATACACCACCTTATCACCTCAAAATGGATAACAACCTGCGATACGAATCTGAAATTGGCGGCAGCGTGCTAGACTTGTCTGGCTCAAAGGGAGACCCCGCACCTTGTGTGTTCCACTCTAAGGGGAACAATTTCGGCATCCTGTTGCACAACTCCTAAAATATCTGCTAGCACACATGCTCCTAGCACATCGAGCCGTGGTGGCCATCGCATATCCCATAGAATCCAAACGAAACTCGCTTCTACTTCAATGAGTCGATAGGGGAGCCGATCGGATACGCAAAGAAACCATCCTGCAGCCAACCAATAATTCTGTTGAATACATCGCCCCCAAAATACAGCAGCTACAAGCGCTCTAAGCATGCTCTAAGCTTTCAATAACCACGGAAGAACATTTAGTTGCGGACGCAGGCCGTCAGCCTACCAAATTAGGTAAGCAATGTGCAACGCAGGGACACCAGCATGCCTTGAGGCAAGGGACCACACTCAAACAAGCTAGCATATGGTGAGATTCAACAGCGATCTACTAAGCTAGCCGATAAAATGGTAATATGATGGCGAAATGCGCGCCGCAGCCGTAGCAACAGACCGCTGCACCAAACATACTCAAGCAAGCCCAGTATCACGCAGATCGACGCTATATGAGCTTAACAGTACCACAGTGATGTTTCTAGAATTAGCTATGAAATCACTCCCTTTGCGACAACATGCCGAGCGGAGATTTGTGTGACGAACGCGAGTATCCAAGAGCCCACCACAGCGTCCCATAGCCAACAAAACAAGGGCACAGCAGGCACGAAAGGCGAAACGGCTGGATCTCGCGCAGTTAAGGGTGCATGATTTGTAGCATGTCTATCGTGATCCACGCTG
>JAKSDE010000180.1 GCA_022360235.1 Cytophagales bacterium | reverse complement strand
TGTTGTTCCTGCGACAAAATGTTCTATGAGCTTTTCTTGTTTGTTTTTACTAATCCGACTCTTTTTCATCACTGTCCATTATAACATTTTAGTTTGTTATCTGGGACAGCCCCCTGTTTTAACCAGTCAAGCAAACTAATCCCCTATAGCTGACTTAATTTAACTTTCAAGAATGATTAGTTTTGCGTAAGTCCTGCCAAAAAAGAAATCATTATTAATTTTGCTTTTAGTATTCACGTAAAAAATGTATTTTAAATCTTACAAGACTTTATGAAAATTACCATAATAGGAGCTGGTAATGTAGGTGCTACTTGTGCTGACATACTCGCTTATAAAGAAGTTAGCAACCAAATTGTTTTAGTAGATATCAAAGAAGGACTTGCAGAGGGCAAATCACTAGATATTTGGCAAAAAGCACCCATTCACGCTTACGATACAAAAACACTAGGCAGTACTAATGATTATACAGCAACGGCCGATTCTCAAGTAGTCGTCATCACATCTGGCTTGCCTAGAAAACCGGGTATGAGTCGCGATGACTTGATTGAGATCAATTCACGTATTGTGAAAGAGGTTACAGAAAATGTTATCCAGCATTCTCGTGAAGCGATCATTATTGTAGTCTCTAATCCTTTAGATGTAATGACCTATCAAGCACACCTGAGTGCTGGTTTACCAAGAACGAAAGTAATGGGTATGGCCGGAATTTTGGATACAGCGAGATATCGCGCTTTTTTGGCGGATGCACTTAGCGTATCTCCTAAAGATATTCAAGCTATACTAATGGGAGGGCATGGCGATACAATGGTGCCTTTGCCAAGATATACAACAGTAGCGGGGATTCCTATCACTGAACTCCTTGATAAAGCTACACTTGACAACATTATAGAAAGAACGAAGTTTGGAGGCGGTGAGTTAGTAAAGCTTATGGGTACCTCTGCATGGTATGCGCCCGGCGCAGCAGCAGCACAGATGGTAGAAGCTATCGTAAAAGATCAACATAGAGTATTCCCGGTGTGTGTAAAGCTGGCAGGAGAATATGGTATTGATGACTGTTATTTGGGAGTACCTGTAGTGCTAGGGAAACATGGGATAGAAAAAGTTATTGAGTTAGCACTGAATGAAGAGGAAAGGCAACTATTGGAGACTTCTAGAAAGCATGTACGTGAAGTAATGTCAGTACTAGAACTAAGAACTAGGAAGCAGGATTTCTAGCATCTTTTCTCTTGCTTCTACATACTCGATTTCTTCTGCTAGGTCTAGCGCGTTTCGACCAAAGTCATCTACTGCAGTCAAACTGGCTCCCTTCTTGCGTAGGTAGGCTACTGTTTTGTAGTTTCTTTCATCCACAGCTAGCATCAAGGGAGTTGTGTTTCGACTATCTTTTTTATCTAACACAGCACCTCCTTCTACGAGGAGTTTTACTACTGCTGTATGCCCTCCGTAGGCTGCATAGTGCAGAGATGTCCACCTATCTGCTAATTCACCCTCTCCTACTTCATCGACCTTAGCACCTGCCGCCAGCAGTATTTTTACGAGGTGCTTTTCCCCACTACTGGCAGCCTCCATTAATGGCGTAACGCTTAGTGCTTCATAGTCTGTTCTTGCATTGACCAATGCAGCCTTCCTTTCAACTTTTTCTGCCTCTCCTAGCAGCTCCTTGAGTGCATCAGCATTACCAAACGCTACGACCTCAAAGATTTTATCAACAAGGCTTGAAAATGTAGGATAGTTCAGTAGTATAATATTGCCCATATTATATTGCCCATACTCTTAAGAGTATTATGGGACAAGCTATAAAAAATGTCGAAAATAAAAAATAATCACTCATTAAGGGGCTAGGTATTGAACGAAGTTATGGACACTTCCGAAAGCAACGTGCTATGGCGATAGCTATATGTTACTAGCTATGGGACTTCTTTTTCCCTAGTTCAGTGCTTGGGCAGCTAAAAACCGTTCTGCGTCTAAGGCTGCCATGCACCCTGTTCCCGCCGCTGTCACTGCTTGTCGATAGATGGGGTCCTGGGCATCACCCGAAGCAAAAACCCCTTTTACGTTTGTCTTCGTGGTACCAGGAACAGTCTTGATGTAGCCATTAGCATCCATATAGAGGTATTGAGCAAAAATCGCTGTGTTGGGTTGATGGCCAATAGCAACAAAGAACCCTTTGATGGAGAGCTCTCTTTTTTTTTGTGTGTGTTTATTGAATACTTTTATACCTTCTACTTCTTCATCGCCAAGTATTTCTTCTGTTTCGGTATTCCAAAGAATTTCGATGTTTGGCTTACGCATCACCCGTTTTTGCATAATAGTAGAGGCGCGCATTTGATCTCTACGGACGATCATGTATACTTTATTGCAAATGTTAGCTAAGTAAATAGCCTCTTCAGCAGCAGTATCGCCCCCTCCTACTACAGCTACGTCCTGCCCTTTGAAAAAGAAGCCATCACACACAGCACAGGCAGATACACCTTTGCCATGGAGGCGCTCCTCATCGGATAAGCCTAGCCATTTAGCAGAAGCACCTGTAGCAATAATGACTGCCTCGGCAATAATAGTATGTTCATTATCAACAATAACTTGATGAGGGTAGGAAGAGAAGTCTACTGCTGTGACCTTATTGGGTATAATCTTAGTACCAAATCTTTCTGCCTGCTTTTGGAAGTCGACCATCATTTGCGGACCGCGTATCCCGTTGGGGTAGCCTGGATAATTCTCAACATCGGTTGTAATTATTAACTGCCCTCCTGGGTTTACACCTTGATAGAGCACAGGGTTTAAGCCTGCTCTTGCTGCATAGATAGCTGCTGTATAGCCTGCTGGCCCCGAACCAATGATAAGTACTTTAACGCTCTTCTGTTGCATGGCTCCTAGAGAAGCTAGCCTAAATAGGACTTTAAAGCTTTGCTACGTGATACATGGCGTAGCTTTCTGATTGCTTTTTCTTTTATTTGTCTCACGCGTTCACGTGTTAAGCTAAAGCGTTCTCCTATCTCTTCTAAGGTCATGGAGTGTGCTCCCCTTAAGCCAAAATAAAGTGAAACTACATCTGCTTCTCTATCAGTAAGTGTTGAAAGGGCTCTCTGGACTTCTTTTCTGAGGGAGTCAGTCATTAACTCATTATCAGGTTTTTCTTCAGTATCATTCTCTAACACGTCTAATAAGCTATTTTCTTCTCCCTGTGCAAAGGGAGCATCCACAGAGATATGACGACCTGATATTTTCATGGTACCTCTTACTTCACTTGCCGTTACTTTTAGTACTTCTGCCAGTTCCTCTGTTGTTGGCTCACGTTCATACTTTTGTTCGAGCTGAGAAAAGGTTCTTGATATTTTGTTAAGTGAGCCAACTCGGTTAAGTGGTAATCGCACAATTCTCGATTGCTCGGCTAAAGCTTGTAAAATAGATTGCCTGATCCACCATACAGCATAAGAGATGAACTTAAAACCTCTTGTTTCATCAAATCTTTGTGCTGCTTTGATAAGACCTAGATTCCCTTCATTAATAAGGTCGCCTAGGGATAATCCTTGATTTTGGTATTGCTTAGCTACCGAAACAACAAAACGTAAGTTGGCTTTTGTAAGTTTCTCAAGGGCTATTTGATTTCCTTCTTTAATTTGCTTGGCTAGCTCAACTTCTTCATCAGGCGTGAGTAAGTCTACTCTACCTATCTCTTGTAAATACTTATCTAAGGACTGACTCTCCCGGTTAGTAATCTGTTTGCCAATCTTTAACTGTCTCATATGCTTTCAGTGTAGTTGTTAACTTTTATTTTACGTTATAAATGAGGTTTAGGTTACACACAAATGACTACGAGTATAAACATATCCATTATTTTGTAAGTTCCCCAGAAGTGAGAGACTAAGCTGTTTTCTTCTGTGCAATGTTAAATTTCCTTTTCAGCGTTTACATTTGCTCTAGGCAATAAGACTTTTCGAGAAAGTCTATACTTACCTGTTTTTTCATCAATATCTATTAGCTTCACTTTTACCTCCTCTCCTATTTCTAATACTTCTTCTAGCTTATCGATTCTTTCCCATTTAATTTCAGAAATATGAAGAAGCCCCTCTTTCCCCGGTAAAAACTCTACAAAGGCACCGAAAGGGAGTACAGCCTTTACTTTTCCCTGGTAAACCTCTCCTACAGCAGGCTCTACGACAATTTCTTTCACTTTTTGCGCTGCTTTTTCAATTATTTCTTTATTGGACGCATAGAATCTTACTAGCCCTCCTTCTTCTACTTCTTCCACAAGGATTGTAGCCCCTGTTTCTTTCTGTATATTCTGGATAACTTTACCCCCCGGTCCGATTACAGCACCAATCATATCTTTAGCAATTTTCATTACTTTTACTCTAGGGGTATGGGGTTTATAGTCTTCTCGCGGAGTGGCCAATGTTTTGTCCATTTCTTTGAGTATATGGAGGCGGCCTTTCTTAGCTTGCGCTAATGCCTGTCTCAAAATATCATAGGATAATCCCTTCACTTTTATATCCATTTGACAAGCTCTTAATCCATTTTTAGTTCCCGCCACCTTAAAGTCCATATCCCCCAGCGCGTCTTCATCTCCTAAAATATCTGATAGGATAGCATATTGACCGTTTTCAGGATCAGAAATCATTCCCATGGCAATTCCTGAAACAGGAGATTTGATCTGAACCCCTGCATCCATGAGGGCCAGCGAAGCTGCACACACTGTTGCCATTGAAGAAGAGCCATTTGATTCAAGGATATCTGATACCACACGAATAGTGTAAGGGTTCTCTTCATCAGGAGGTAATACTTTCTTCAAAGATTTCATAGCTAGATTACCATGACCTATTTCTCTTCTTCCAGGGCCCCTGTTAGGCTTCACCTCTCCGGTAGAAAATCCAGGGAAGTTATAGTGTAACATAAACCTATTATATCCACTTACCATAGCACCATCGATGATTTGCTCATCGAGTTTATTGCCTAGGGTTACTGTAGTAAGTGCTTGGGTTTCCCCCCGAGTAAAAATTGATGATCCATGCGCAGCAGGCAAATAATCTACTTCGGCCCAGATAGCTCTTATCTCGTCTAGTTTTCTTCCATCTAAACGCACCGATTCATTTAAAACTAGCTTACGCGAAGCTTCTCTGGTGATTTCATCAAAGTACTTGTCAATCAGGGCTGTATCTACTTCTTGGTCGCTAGGAAGGCTTTGCATATAATCTATTTTTATAGCTTGAAAAGCTTCTTTTCGCTCTTGTTTGTTGGAGATTCCCTTTTTAGCGACTTCATAGACTTGATCATAAAGCGCTTTGAACAAAGTTTCTCTTAAGTCAGTATCTTCTTGTGCTTGTTCATAGGCGCGCTTTGAAAGGGCACCCACTTCCTTAGCCAGTTCTTTTTGAACTTTACAATGCACTTTAATAGGTTCATGGGCAAATTGGATGGCTTCCAGCACTTCCTCTTCACTTACTTCATTCATTTCTCCTTCCACCATTGCTATATTATCTTCGGTAGCTCCCACAATGAGGTCAATATCAGCTCGTTCAATCTCTGAAGGGGTTGGGTTGATGTATAATTTTCCCTCTACCCGTGCAACCCGTACTTCAGATACAGGGCCATCAAAGGGGATATTAGAAACAGAGAGTGCTGCAGAGGCTGCTAGGGCTGCTAAGGCATCAGGGAGTGCTTCTCCATCTGCTGATATCAAGTAGATGTTGATTTGTGTCTCAGCACAAAAGTTGGGTGGAAAGAGCGGTCTAATGACTCTGTCAACTAATCGACAGACAAGCACTTCACGTTCACTCAATCTACTCTCTCGTTTTAAAAACCCACCGGGAATTTTTCCTCCTGCTGCATATTTTTCTTGGTAATCTACAGAAAGGGGAGAAAAGTCTAAGCCTACTTCTGTTTCTTTCTTAGCTACTACTGTTGCAAGCAACATGGTTTCACCCATCTTAACCACCACAGCGCCATCGGCCTGCTTGGCAAGTTTTCCTGTCTCAACGATAATCTCTCTATCATCGTCAAGTTTTATGATTTTAGTTATTGGTTTTGTAGACATCTTAAATGAATTGTATGGACATACCCTCTGTAAAAGGCTTTTCCCATTTCTTTGTTATTAAAAATTCTGCTGATTGTTCATCACTAAGACAGTAGAAACGTATAGGGTAATACGAACTAGAAGGGAAGTCATGGCTTTTAATTTCTATTCTACCCTATTTTCTCAGGCCGAGGTCTCCTATAATTTTTTTATATCGATCAAAACTTTCTCCTTCCAAATAGGCAAGCAATCTTTTTCTTTTTCCAACAAGCTTTACTAGCCCTCGTCTAGAGGCATTATCTTTCCTATGCTTTTTTAAATGTGCTGTTAAGTGGCTAATTCTATGGGTAAATAGCGTGATTTGTGATTCTGGAGATCCTGTATTTTGCTTTGATTTTTGTTTTTCATATGAATTCTTTTTCTCTTCGTTAGTTAGCTTCATATTAGTTATTAATATTCTCTTGTAGTGATTTTACAAAATTATAAAAAAATTACACCCCCCAACCTTTTTCTTGCCAAAGAAGTTATCTGTTTTGTCATTGTCTTAGAAACATACTAAACTATGGCAAGGCACGTTGTTGTGTTTTTCTCTTTTTAACCGTTTATGCTGCAAGTTAAGTAATCTTTACCTTTTTAGTAAAGCGTTCTCTAATTTTTTCCCATAAGATAAGATAAAAATCTGCTTCGAGCAACCTCGCATCTTTCCATGCCTGTCTTAAGAAAATGAGTCCAAACGGGAGTAATAGTATATTAGAAGCCCAAGCACCACTTACGGTATCAATGAATTCCTCTTTAGCCCAATCCGTTCCTATGATGTCAACTATATAATTGAGTAAAAAGAAAATGGTAGCAATAATGACAGGAATACCCAATCCTCCCCGCTTGATAATAGCACCCAGCGGGGCACCGATGAGGAACATCACAATGCAGCTTACCGCTAGTGCTAGCTTTTTATTTCTTTCAATTTTATGACTGTTTATTTCTCGCTGTATATAGCTAGATTCAACTACTTGCCTAGCCAGCGTGTCTTTTAAATTTCTCGCCTTCTTGAGGGCTTCTTTAATGATTTTTGTAGCGCTGGTTGCTTCATCAGCGGGCCACTGTTTCATAGGAAGGTCGCTATTATCTTCTATATCTGTGTCTATATACGCATTTGCTATAGACGTGGTTTCATGATTATTTTTATTGTGCTCGTCTTTGAAGTAGGGAGTATTAGTCCCATCACCCATCGCTTCGTTTTCAATTGAGCTGTTGAAAGATTCCCCCCCTGGCTCAGTATCATTTAAAAAGGGAAAATGATGATTAAACGCTTCGCGCGTCGTTTGCTTTATTTTGTTAAGCTCGATGCCCATTGAGTCGATATCATGATTGAGTTGTCGGTTAGTTTTCATATACCTATGATAGGCAAGGCTTTTCTCATCTGTTTTGCCTAGCTGAAATGATTCGATGTTCAAGACAAGCTTATTAGCTTCAAAGCTCGTTCTATGAAATTTCGGAATTCTCTCTTCAAGCTTTTTTTTAGAATCCTTTACGGGTTCCTCTATATAGTTATTTCCGTTGAATAGCTCCATCACCAAATATCTTCCCTGGTAGATGGTATACATTTGACCTGAATCAGCAATGGTGAGACTTCTCTTGTCTTTTGCCTGGTCATAGATAATCAAGTCTTTTAGTGTTTTATTATCTGGGAATTTTTTATTGATTTTAATACTATAGCCAGGAATTTTGTTGTAAAATACGCCTTCTTTAATATCGAGGGAGGGCTTCTTTCCTCTTAGATCATGTAATAGTGTGAAGGCCTTTAAATTTGCTTTTGTCACAACATAATTATGAGAGAAATACATTAATACACTCCAAATAACTACAAATACAAATATAGGAAGTAGCACTCTCAAAAGAGATATTCCTGCACTTTTCAGCGCTGTCAACTCTCCATGCTCTCCTAAATTTCCAAAGGTAATCAGAGAAGCGAGTAGAATGCCTAGCGGAAAGGCAGTAGGCGTCATGTTAATACCGAAGTAAAGAAATAGTTGCGCATATATGGCTGGGCCAAAGCCTTTCCCTGCTAGCTCGTCAAAGTAAGTAAGTAAAAATTGCATAAGCAGGATAAATACTACTACCACAGAGGTTAAAGCAAATGGGCCAATGAATGCGCCTAAAAGTAACTTGTCAATTTTTTTCACGATACGGCAAACTAAGAAGTTTAGTAAATATATTCAGTAAATATAATCAGGACTTACGCAAAACCAATCATGGGACAGTAGAAAACACGCCTTTCTCCGTCAAAAAGTGGCTTGATATACCTCCTTTTTTCGATACAAAAGCCTATTTAGTCGCCCCTTCGAGACCTTTGTAAAACGCATCAAAATCCGTTCATATAGCCTATAAAGAAGGGAGGTACCCTAGTTTTGCAAGGGTCTTCCTTCATAACGCTCGATGGTGCTATTTTTGACTTGTTTGTGGCGATTTAATACTGCCCAGTGCAGGGGCCAACACTTAGCTTGTGCCCTTCTCTACGATACTTATTGAGCATAGCTATAATCTCATCTATTTCTTGACGTTTCTCCTTACCGTCGGAACTCTCTAGCGCCTTTCTATTATCCATTAATAGATCTAGCACCGTTTTATTATCCTTCTTACTTCTACTATTAAAAATAGTAGGTAAATACGGCCGTATTTTATCTGCTACTTTCTTTGTTATTAGATCTGGTAGTGCTTCCCATTTATCTTTTTCCCATTTCTTTTCCTTTTCCATATAATACTCAGCTAGCAATGAAGGTTTCCCATCGTTACTTCCCTTCACTACTCTTTTACAGAGTCTTTGCTCTGCTTGATCAATAAAGGTGAGTAGCGCCTTTGCTATACTATAATTACTGCTTCTGATAGCTAGAGATAGGGGCGTTTCGTTGTTCCTATCCCTTGCATTGATACATGCACCTCTTTGCAAAAGTAGGTTCAAAACTTCTAGGTGGCCCCTCTCAGCTGCCAAGTGCAGGGACGCCTGACCATTATTCTCATCTTTTACCTCCACATCTGCTCCCTTGTCTAAAAGTAATTTTGCTAACTCTTTATGGTCTTCTTGAGCTGCCAAGTGCAGGGGTGTACTACCATCATTAGTTTTTGCATCCACAGTGGCGTCCTGCTCTGTTAGGTAGGCTGCTACCTCTCTATGGTCATTTTTACCGCCCAGTGCAGCGGTGTCCAAGCATACTTATCTGTTGCATCCACAGCGGCGCCATTGGATAAAAGTAAGTCGGCTACCTGTTTGTGGCCATTTTTAGCTGCCCAGTGCAACGGCGTCGAATCAGCATTATCTGTTGCATCCACAGCGGCGCCATTAGATAAAAGTAAGTCGGCTACCTGTTTGTGGCCATTTTTAGCTGCCCAGTGCAGCGGCGTCCAACCAGCCTTAGTTGTTACATCCACAACGGCACCATTGGATAAAAGTAAGTTGGCTACCTGTTTGTGGCCATTTATAGCCGCCTCGTGCAGGGGTGTCCAACCAACCTGAGTTATTGCATTGATAGTTGCACGCTTCTCTATCAGGTATTCTACTACCTTTTTATGGCCATTTATAGCTGCCCAGTGCAGCGGCGTCCAGACATGTTTATCTGCTACATCCACAGCGGCACCATGGGCTAAAAGTAAGTCAGCTAGCTCTTTGTCGCCTCCTTGAGCTGCCACGTGCAGGGGCGTCCAACCAGCATCATCTGCTGCATCCACGGCGGCGCCATGGGCTAAAAGTACTTTTGCTACCTCTTTATGGCCATTTATAGCTGCCCAGCGCAGCGGCGTCCAACCAGCATTATCTGTTACATTCACGGCGGCGCCATGGGCTAAAAGTACTTCTGCTACCTCTTTTCGGCCATTTCTAGTTGCCCAATGCAGCGGCGTCCTACCAGCATTATCTGTTGCATCGATTAGTAGTTCCTTTACTTCCTCTTCTGGGACGCTACGTAGGAGACGTTTCACCTCCTCACAGTTGTTCTGTATGGCATGAAAGAATTCTTTTTTCAGTTGATCGTTGCTTTGACTTGCCAAGAACGCCACCGTATCGTTGTTCATAGGCTGCTTCTTCGTACAACTTAGTACTAGTAGTACTAGAATGAGTAATAATACTATTTTGGATAAGCTTAGTTTCATTTTATGGTCTGTTTTTATTCATGGCAATTATACAACATAATTAACAATTATACATATAATTAATAAAATTTAATTACATTAATTCTTAAAGTGTTTTTTTTCCGTTGTGTTTCCGTGAAAATGGGTGTACTCTTGTAAGTGCGAGCATTAGTAGCTATTACTAGGAAGGTGTAGAAAAGGGCCTCTCAAATGAAACGGAAATTAAAAAAATCTTCTCACCAGCTATGATGAAAAGCTTGCCTGCCGGATGTACTTAGTCGGCCCTGAAGTAATATTTTCTAAGGGAATTAGCACAAAAAAGTATCCCTCATCCTAGCACAACTTTTGGGTGTTGAGCCCCAGCTCTCCTTACTTTATCCATAAAAGACGAAATGGCTGTCCTGAGTTTGTTAACTCAGGACCCTTCATAGCCCTGCTTTGTAGAGCAATCAGTGATAGGTCATGGCAGCAGGAGGGTATAAAATTTACAGACAAGGAAGCCATTCATGAGGGCGATCAGGGAAAATCCATCAGAAAGCTGCAAAGATTGGATGCTCGCTATTTTCAACAAGAGGGGAGCAAGCAACAGCAGGAACAAGCAGTAGCAATTTGGGCGGCAGGACAACCAGCCAAAAGAGCTATTCAGTCAGGGTGTGTCACGAAGCAAAATGAATAAACATGTTCATTTGCATGCTGTAAGTGAGATGGCGGAGAACTCGCCGTAAGCGCCTTAATTGTTAGCTGCAGGTGCAGAGGTGGATAAGCAGGATTCAGATGGTTCGACAGCCTTGCACGCTGCCGCTTATACGGGGCAAACGGATGCTGTAGGGCTCCTGGTAAAAAGCGGTGCTAACAAGGATGCAGCAAATAGGTATGGTAAGACCCCCTTGCACGCTGCCGCTTATGAGGGGCACGTGGGTGTTGTAGAGCTCCTGGTAGAAAGTGGTGCTAGTAAGGATACAGCAGATGAGGATAAGCAGACCCCCTTGCACTATGCCGCTTCTGAGGGGCATAGGGGTGTTGTAGAGCTCCTGGTAGAAAGCGGTGCTACAATAGATGCAGCGGATAAGGATGGTTCGACACCCTTGCTGCTTGCTGTGTGGTATGGGAAGGTGGAGGTAGCGCGCTACCTGCTAAGCAAAGGAGCTAATATCAAGGCAAAGGATAAACGTGGAGATGGAGTGCGGGAGCAGTTAAAGGGAATTAAAGATTTTAGACAAAAAGATGATATGGAAGAATTACTAGATAGTTACGAAAAATAGAAAGAGTAGGAGGGGTTTATTTGTTTGAAGTAAAGAGAGAAGGAAAAGTTACAGAAGTGTCATTCATCTAAATAGTTTTACATGTCTCTAGGTTTTTGGGGGAAAGCTCTTCAGCCAAAGAAGGCAAAGGCAGGAATACGCTCCTTTTTTATGCCCCGAAGAAAGGAAGAGCCTAGCACTGCTAGTAAGCAATCGTTACGTGCTGATGAGGCAGCTTACTTGCAATACATCGAGCGAAGCCTGGATCGAAAGATGGAAGGATCTTCCTCCCACAGTAATAGAGAAGAAAAAGAAGATTTGGAGTTGCTATCGAGAAGAGCGCTCACTATCCAGCCATGGTTTGATCCTGAATGGAAAGCACTACAAGAAGCAATACCAGCAATATTAACAAGAAAAGGAGCAACGAGTGGCGAGAGGGGAAGCGCCCGCTTAGATAGGATCCTCAGTAAAATCGACGATTGGGAGGAAAAGAATTTTGGAAAGAATAAATTTCTCTCTCATCGTACCCATCTGGAGTTACTCAAGGTATATTGGTTTGTCAAGAAGTTACAGCGAGCATTATTAGGGGATGTTAGCCCCGAGGAAAGCCTCCAAAACCTTGCTTGTGAGGCATGGAGGTTGAAATCAGAAAGCTGGTTCTTCAAAAATACCCTTACCGAAATTAAAGAAGCGCTAGAGAAGTATAAGTGCTACAAGCAAATAGGCGGCGACTCTGACGTCTGTGCAATACGACAACAATTAAAGCAGCTTACTTCGCAATGGCTTGTGCACGCCCAAACCCAAGAGAAGGTCATTGTAAGCCACGAGCTCAGAAGGCTGGTTGCTTTAAGACGAGATAGGCAAGCGTCTGCCAGTCAAGATCTGATACCCGCTACCTCCCCAGGTGATTTACAAGCCAACAAGGAAGAATTTGAAGAGACCATAGGGCGTATAGGTAATCTCCCCACTAGTGATCTTGGGGAAGCCATCCAAAAAGTAGCTGCAAAGATTCAGAGAACACTTTCGTTAGGCCAGAAAGCAAAGCTTATCAAAGTGGAAGCATCGCTTATGGAGCAATGGTTAGAGGAGCACAAGAAACAACTCGGGGTAGGTATCTGGCGTACCGATCAGCAATTACTTAATATGTACCTGTTTGTAAAAATCCTTCAGCGGGCCCTCAACGAGGGTCAGGTAGATTTATCTTCGTATGCGGGGATAGCTCAAAACTTAGACGTAGGTTTACTTCAAAGGGGTTTTGGAAAGATTGGAGAGATTCAAGCGATGCTTAAGAAATACCAGAGCTATAGAGAAAAAGGAGAGGAAGGAGAAGCTAACAAAAAAAGAGAAAAATTAAATGGGCTATTAACTAAGTGGGTGAAGAGCAACAAGCATAAGAAAATCATTGTCGTCCATGATCTACTTGACCTTGAGGAGCAGGAGATAGCCAGGCTGAAGGAGGAGAGGGCCAAAGCACCTGTTAGAGAAACGCTAGCCTGGGGAGTAGATACAATGAGAGAAGGCTTAAGGAGGGCGGTGAATGTTGCTTTTGACTCCGTGATTATTCCTATTTCCCAGTGGGCTGCCATCTACGCTACTTCCAGAGCTGTGGGTAGATGGTTACCCATAACACGTCATATACCTTATATCAATACAGCGATAGGAGCAACTGTTACCCTGCCGTTTCGTTGGTTCATTAAAAAGCCAATAGAGCTAGTAATGAAAATTCCTAGAGACCGACTATCAAAGAGAATAGACGAAGGAACCAGAAGTATTTTTACTATGTTCAGCGGTGCCCTAAACACTGTCAGCCACGTAACGGATCGTGCTTTTAACCTGTTCAAAAATCCCCTAGGCACTGTCCGCAACGTAGCAGGTAAAATACGTCAAATGTTTAACCCCTGGGGTGGTAGGCAACAAGGAGGGCAATCGGTGAGCATAGGCGACGTAGAACAAGGAAGCGTCCAAGGAAAAGAAGTGCCTAAGAAAGAAGCGCCTAAGCAAGAAATGACTGAGCAAGATTTCGTCGCCCGAGCAAAGCTTGAAGATGTAGCATTTTGTGATCCGTATAGTAATGAAAGAGAAGTATTTTATGATGCGGAACCCGTCAGTGATGAAGAGTATGAGGAGTGTGATGGCACGCCTGCTGCTGATAAAGAAGGAAAAGCAGTCACTCCCTC
>JAKSDE010000205.1 GCA_022360235.1 Cytophagales bacterium | reverse complement strand
TATAGTAGGAGCCTTTCTGGTCTTGACACACCACATCCACCACACTTTGTTTCTTAGAAGCTATCTCAGGATCTTGGATCGTCTTTAAGAAAGTTAACTTCTGAATGGGGGGTGAGATTTGACTTTTCAGCACAGTTTCCAAAAAGCCGATTAACACCTTTTTATGCTTTTTGTTGCCAAAAATACGCTTAAAAGCAAAGTCATTCTTGGGATCTAAAAAAGACTGTATCATGCTTATAATACCTCCTATTTCAACTGCTTGTTCAAAAAAAACCTTGGCTGGGCTATCACTTTTTGCTTATACCATGATTCCGAACTCAAATTTACTACTTTTTTGGTATTTCTACCAGTGTTTTGTCTGTTGAAGCGCTGAAAAATAAGTTTCGAGTTCTGAGTTTTAAGTGGGTTGTATTGAACCGTAAGGCAAGGATAGCTGGTGTAGGTTGAGTTTTTAAGAACTTTTCCCCAATTCTACACTTACATGACCAGAGATGGGGTTGCTCAAATCTGCCTACCAACTCTCCTCACAGGGGATAATCCTCAACGTACTCTGCCACTGCCTGCTCGAAGCGATGGAAAAACCCTCCCGCTTAGTTATGCAGGAAGATTCGGAACTAAGAACTAGGAACTAGAAATAGGTGTCCCCATGGGTGGCTACCACAAATTCAATAGAAAAATAAAATTAGCCGGGTATCCAGAATACTACTAACGTCTCTTTCATCCAAGGGAGCTTTATTTTTTCAATGCGCCAGGGGGGCTTGAGTTCTCTCGAATCATACGTCTTAATTGCTAAACTCAGATGCCAGTAGTGTGTTTCTCCTTCTTTAATTTTTCTTAAAATGCCCTGCCTTTTTAAAATATACGCTTTAAAGTCTTCTGCGGTAAAGCCCTCTTCATACTCCTTAAATTCTTCTAATTCTTCCAAACTTTCCCATTGTTCCATGACGCTTTCTATTGTTTGTGCACACTGTTTTTGTAAGCGAATAATTTCTTCGGGTAGCTTTTCCTTTGTTTGGGTTGTGTTACCTTCTTCTGGCTGTTGTTTCTCAACTATTGGCGTTTGCTCGTCAGTGGTTCTCTCTTGACTAGCGTCGGTTTTTGTTACTTTGTCCTTTTCTTCAGTCTCCTCTTCTTGAAGGGCTTCTGCGGATGTTTCGGTAGCCTCTTGTCTATCTTCTTTCTCTCCCTTTTCTGGGGTATCCTCTTCTTCTCGCAAAATATAACGAGAAGAAATCACTGTATCATGAGTTAAGCCACAGAGTATTTTGTTCAATGCGAGTACTTCCTCAGGCGTGTATAAACGTCCTGTAGCCATATATTCCATCGTATGGATAGCATTATTTAAAGTGATTTCATCGATAAACGCACCTTCTTCTAGTAATCCCTGTGCTTCAAACAACTTCTCGAGAAAAGGCCACAAGAATATGATCCCTCCATTTTGTATATATATCTTTATCTCTTCAGGTTCCTCTTGCTTAGGGGTAAGCTTTTCTAGCGCAGGAGGTTGTTTTTGCTTTTCTTTCTTGTTGTCAAGAGGAGAAGCTACGCTCCCCGCTTGCTCCAGTTCTTCGACAATCGTTGCCAGTGTTTTATGCGTGGTACTAAGGAGGTCTTTTTGAATGGACGCTTCTTTGTTTTCAATCAATGCTGACAGGTTTGCTGCTAACTGAGACATCTGCAAATTTGCTCTTTCCTGAGTAGCAGGCAGGATCTCTTTAGCAGTCGTTACGAACGAATAGAGCAGTGTGCGGGGATTAAGTTGTAGTGTATCGGCTAGTGCTAATAGACTTTCAGCCAGCCAGGTTTCTTGAAGAAAACGATCGGTCTCAGCAAGTTTCTGGAGGATCACTTCCCACCAAACATTTCTAAAGTCTTGCTTACTTGCAATTTGTAAAGGAGTATGATGGTGTAGCTTAAGCATAGTATATATACACGTTGTTATTTGCTGGTGTGCTTTTTCTTCGATAATGGGGACTAGCTTTCTTAAATCGCTATCACTAAAATAAGCTACTATCCTTTTTCTAGCGGAGGAAGCTTGGAGCAGGTGCTTGAGGGCTAGCTTGGTTTTAGGCGAAGCATGCTCCACAAAAGCATTTAAAAGTACGTGGGGCGAGGTATATTGCGCACGGAGTGTGCCTGTTTGTAAAAAATGTTGCCAGTCTTTTTCGATGGAAGAGGCATTTTCAATTTGGCGTACGAATTTTTTCACTACCTCATTGATTTTTATTTTATTACCGGTTAAGGGTGAAACTATTTTGTCTATCATTGGATGAATCTGTTTATCTATTGATGAAATTGTTAATTTTTTTTTAATAACTCGTGTTACGAGGGGCACGAGTGCAAAGTAATATTGTGCAGCTGTCTTCGGAGGAACTACTTTGTATAGGGCTTTATAGAGGGATAAGCCCGTGGATGTTGGTTGATGGGTTTGAATTTTCTCCATGACTTGCTCAACTTTTTTAGCATCATGGCCACATGCTTCTAATTCCTCCACTAATTGTTTTAATAAGCTTTGTCTGCTTGTGCTATCGAGTTCGCTGTTGCATGTTTTTATCCAGGGGAGTAGGTGCTGGTATGCCTTTTCATATGTACTTTTATCTTGGATTGCTGCGGATAATAACTTCTCTACTTCGCTTGCTAGTGCCTCTTCTTGCTTTTTTAGCGTTAGGAGCATTGGGGAAAACGCTTC
>JAKSDE010000285.1 GCA_022360235.1 Cytophagales bacterium | reverse complement strand
GCTTTCAAAGGAGGTACCGTGCTCAAGAAAGCCTATTTGAGGATTATCGCTACTCAGAAGATCTTGATTTTACCTTACTCGATGATGAATTGAAGAACCAGGCTATTTTTCGTGCATTTAACGAGGCTTTTGCTTGGGTGCTAGCTCAAGCGCGTATCCCTTTAGCTATGAGGCAGCAGGATGTACATGCAAGTGGTAGCATACACTTTTATATTGCTTATCAGGGCCCACTAGGTGGCATGAGTAGGAATAAGCGATTGAAAGTAGACATTACAAGGAAGGAATACTTAGCGTTTGCCCCGATTGAGAAAAGGATCCTCACTCCCTATGCTGATCTTGCAGATTGTAGTCTACTGTGCTATCGGCTTGAGGAAGTAGTCATTGAAAAAATGTGTGCCTTATTAGCTCGTACACAGGCTAGAGATCTCTATGACTTATGGTATTTGGTAGAAGAAGCTGAGGTAGATCTATCTTACTGTTGGCCTGAATTTGAACGTAAGGCTAAGTATAAAGGTCACAATGCCCTGGAATTTACTTCGAGGCTAAGAGCTAAAATGGGAGGTTACCAAAGGCGTTGGGAGGGGTCTTTATCTGGTCAGATTCATCCCTTACCTCCCTTTGAGCAAGTCACTAGGTCACTTGGTAAGCACCTAAGAAAACTAAGCATAGCGCTGCAATAAGGGCTGATCAACAGATTTCTCTTAAGGTAGAACCTATTCCAAAGCCTCTGGAGCATCAACATTTTTGTCAAACCTGAATACATCACTCTAAAGGACTTGGCTGTATGGCAATTTGTTTGGGGCTGTAGAATCTTAAAGAATTCTACCAAATTATAGGCCTGTATTGGCTTTAAAAGGAGATTTCTTAGAAAAATTAGGGAAGCTTTCTACAGGCCCTATAAGGGGAGGGGATGGTAGCCAAAGGTGCCGTGGGTGACTACCAGGGAGGCAAGGAGTAAGGTGCTTGAATGCTTCGTGCCCTCCGCTACTACAACCTCCCTCCGTGGTATTCTATTCAATATATTTTTTTCTACAGAAAAAAGCTTAAAAAAATTTGCATACTTCCCAAAGGGTAGTTATATTTGGGGGAGTAATGGAATTCTATCAATACACGCGGGACCGCTAACAGGGGTGTGAAGCTATCGAAACAATGTACCCTGCTGATTGCGCTATGAAATCGGGAGAGGCCATAGTACCTGCGAGTAGACTTCTATGGATTTTCCAAGCTTTTGCATAACTATAGGAATAGGACTGTAAAGCTACTATAGCAATTGTTTTTGTGACATACGCATTAATTTTTTTATAGTACAAAAATTTTTCATCGTTTTGGAAACGACTAAGCTCAATAGGT
>JAKSDE010000001.1 GCA_022360235.1 Cytophagales bacterium | reverse complement strand
TCACTCTCAATCGTGGAAGCCGCGTAACGTACCCGGCAAATTTTACCACTGTCAAACGAGAGGTCACGCTCCAAGGTGAGGCCTTTTTCGAGGTAAAAAGGGATGAACAAAGGCCGTTCGAGGTGCGCACAGATCACCTTACCACCACCGTGCTAGGAACCTCATTCAATGCCAGGGATTTTCGCGGCGAAAACGCGGATGTAACGGTGATTTCCGGTAAGGTCCAGGTGCAGCACGGTGAGCAAGCGATCTTGGTGACGCGTGACCAGCAAGTACTTTTTGATGTGCAAACTAAATCCCTCACCCGTCATGAAGTAGAGGCGGCGTATGTTCAAGCCTGGACGGGGAAGGAATTACAATTTGAGCTTATACCCTTTGCCGAGGTTCTAGCGCGCTTGGAGCGATGGTATCATGTAGAGATAGAAATTGTCGAGAAGCCTGCCCACCTTGTAAACCCATGTATGATCAAAGCGACGTATGAGAACCAAGGATTGGGCTACATATTGAAGGGGCTGCAAAACCTCGTGGATTTTGAATACGAAGTACTCGAAAATGGGAAAATATCAGTAAAACACCGCGGATGTAGAGAGTAAATCTAATGATCTTACACATGAACATAAAAAAGTATTGAATCCTACCTAGGGCGTGTGCTTACCAGGTAGGCACTAAAAAACCCGGGTCTGTGGCAGCAGACCCGGGCCCGATCAAGTATCTCATTTAAGACACCCAATTGATTTATAATGAAAACAAATTTACTCAAAGAATTGATGTTCGCATCAAAACAGATATTTTATGTCTTCTTGGGGCTCTGTATCTCCACACAGTTGCTGGTGGCCAGTACTTCCTCTAGCCAGGCTTTGGAAAAAGTGGAAGTAGAGCTGTCACTGCAAAATGTGACCATGGTACAGGTTTTCCAAGCTATTGAAAGTAAGACAGAATTTACGTTTAGCTATACCGGTAAAGTGGCCAAAGACCTATCCAAGGTCACTGTTGACATTAGGGCAGATCTAAAGACAGTTTTGACCCGTTTGGCAGAAAAATCACGCTATAACTTCCGCCGGATCAACAATCGTATTTACGTAGTTCCCCGGTCTGCTAAAAAGGAGATCGAGATTACAGAGGAGTTAGTCGATAAAAACCTTTCCGGTAAAGTGATGGACGCTGATACGGGAGAACCTTTGGCCGGGGCGACGGTACAGGTAAAAGGAACGCTGATCGGCACGATAACGGACTTGGAGGGTAATTTTACCCTATCCGTG
>JAKSDE010000002.1 GCA_022360235.1 Cytophagales bacterium | reverse complement strand
TCAATAGCCGTATCGGCATCTTCGGCCACTCCAAATTCAGGGTAGGGAATATCGTTATCTTTCAGAAGGTTGGAGAAACTGCCCCGGTCTTCGGCCAGGTCTAACGCCTCGAAAGAAGTGCCAATGATATTAATGCCATACTTATGTAGCTTTTCTGCCAATTTCAAGGCTGTCTGCCCCCCGAGCTGAACAATGACCCCTTCGGGCTTTTCGTGTTCTATAATATCATAGATATGTTCCCAAAATACAGGTTCGAAGTACAGCTTATCGGCCACATCAAAATCCGTTGACACCGTTTCGGGATTGCAATTGATCATAATGGTTTCATAACCACATTCCTTTGCTGCCAGGATGCCATGTACACAGGAATAGTCAAACTCAATGCCTTGACCGATCCGGTTGGGACCAGACCCTAACACTACGATCTTTTTCCTATCGGTAACGATCGACTCGTTTTCTTCATCGAAAGTAGAATAATAATAAGGTGTTTTTGCTTCAAATTCTGCCGCACAGGTATCTACCAGCTTATATACTCGTTTTATGCCTAAGTCGTGGCGTTTTTTATGTACCTCGCTTTCCCAGCAGTTGAGTAAATGCCCGAGTTGCCGGTCCGCGTATCCTTTCTCTTTCGCTGTTTTAAGCAATGATTCGGTTATGGTATCTATGGTATGTTGGGCGATCTCCTTTTCCAGCAAGATCAACTCTTCTATTTGGTTTAAGAACCATTTGTCGATTTTGGTGAGCTTCCGGATCGTCTTAAAGGGGATGCCAAGCTTAAAGGCATCGTAAATATGGAATAGCCGGTTCCAGCTTGGATTTTCCAGGCTGTAGAGCAATTCTTCTTGCGTAGTCAGTTCCTTTCCGTCAGCCCCCAGCCCATTCCGTTTTATCTCTAGCGACTGGCAGGCTTTCTGCAAGGCTTCTTGGAAATTCCTGCCGATGCCCATAGCTTCTCCTACGGACTTCATGGACAGCCCCAGCCTACGATCAGAGCCTTCAAATTTATCAAAG
>JAKSDE010000446.1 GCA_022360235.1 Cytophagales bacterium | reverse complement strand
CTAAGGCAGATAAACTCATCCCCACATTGTTGAGAGAGGTGGCAATGTCAGGATGATCTTGCGCGGGATAAAGCCGCTCTTGCATCTCTAAGGCCTGCTTTTCATATTCTAAAGCCTCCTGTGCTTGGCCTAAGTCATCTAAACTGCCCCCCACATTGTTGAGAGAGGTGGCAATGTCAGGATGATCTTGCGCGGGATAAAGCCGCTCTTGCATCTCTAAGGCCTGCTTTTTATATTCTAAAGCCTCCTTTGCTTGGCCTAAGGCATATAAACTCAACCCCACATTGTTGAGAGAGCTGGCAATGTTTGGATGATCTTGCGCGGGATAAAGCCGCTCTTGCATCGCTAAGGCCTGCTTTTGATATTCTAAAGCCTCCTTTTCCTCGCCTAAGGCAGATAAACTCAACCCCACATTGTTGAGAGACTCCGCAATGTCTGGATGATCTTGCGCGGGATAGCGCTGCTTTGCGATCTCAAGCCTCTTTTCAGCCCAGCTTACGCTTTCCTTAAATAGACAACCTACCTCACAAGCGTTCGCCAAATACTGGGTCAATAGATACGCTTCTTGAGGATATTGAGGGATAGTTAGCCTTTCAAAGAGTATCCTCCCATGCGGTAGCAAGGACGACCACTTGGCAGCATTTTGAAAAGCCTCCTCTTTAGCACCTACATAATCCACCAAGCTATTGATGAGGGCAGTGAGTGAGTCTTGTGGATGTAGATGCCTGACCATCAGCTGGGTCTCTGCATGGAGGTAGACTTGCTTGTCACCCTTGTCCCACTGAAGCAAAGAGTACTTTTCTAGCAACGATAAGACTGCCCGTGTGTTTCGCTTCAATAGACTGGAATCCTCCCTATCCCAGGTCAGCAACCACTCCATGGGAATGCCTTTCGGATCCAGGTAAGCCAGCTGGCTGATGAGTTGCAGGGCTTTTTCCCCTTGTAGTTCTTGGGATAGTCGTTCTAAGCTTGTTTTGAGCACATAGACCATGCTTTGGGCATAGTCTACGCGGGCATGCGGACGTTCACCCAACAAAGTGATCAGCGCTTGTTCTTTCTCTGTAGCAGTATGTTGTTGCATAGCTTCTAGAAACGCTGCTGCATCCAATCCTTCTGCTTCTAGCGTACTGAATAGTTGCACTAAGGTTAAAGGATAACAGGGCACCTGTTTTAACAAGGACTGCAATGCCTCTTGTTCTTGACTGCTTTGCTCATGGCCAAACTCCTGCGCTAAGGCCAAAGCCTCTTGCTCACCGAAAGGATTCATCAGCAGGGGCTTTGTTGGCCAAGCTCCTACTCGACTGTTGCGAGAAGTAATCAATACATGGCCTTGGCCTAGGGGTAAGAAGTCTTGAATGGCCTTGATATCAGGCGCATCATCAAAGACATAGAGGCAGTGCTTGTCTTTTAAGTGCAGGCGTACGGTTTGTGTTGCTTGCTGCAGCTCCTTTTTATCTACATGAATGCGTAAGCCCTCTGCTATGCGCAGGTAAGCCTCTAGAAGCTTCTCCTCTGACTCAGCAGGAATCCAAAACACATAGTCATATGGCGTTTCTTCTACTTGCTGTTGGATCACCCTCAGGGCTAGTTGCGTTTTGCCAACCCCTCCAGGGCCTGTAATGGGGGGAGCTATGATGCGCTCCTGCTGAGCCTGAAAGGATTGCCTAAACGCTTTGAGCTCTTGCGCTCGGCCTACGAAAAAAGAGACAGCAGGGGGCGGCAAGAGCGTGTTGACTTTCAAAGTCAACTGACGGCGCAGCTCATACTCCTTGGGCGCCTCTTCTCTAAGAAGGCTCTTGATCGCAAGAAATAAGCTTTCTGAAGCAGGCGCGGCTGATGGAGCGGACAGGGCACGGAGTTTATCTTCCAGACTCTTCCCACCTAGCCACTCTGTGATGGCCCTTCGCGCATCTAACTTGCACAGAGCGGTGGGGAGTTCGCCGCCCCAGGAGAAAACATTGCCAGAAGGAAGGGGCCTTAGATTCCTGGCAGATTCTGCGCTAGGGGAGCTATCCGTCAAGCTTTTTAAGGCCTTTTCAGCTTGTTCCTTTTCCTCTTCTTGGCTGTTGGCGATGGCACCCAGGCTATTGAGTAGCTCCTCCATCACTTCTGGATCATCTCCCCACGCTTCAGGATTAGCTAGGAATTCTAGCCACTTAATACTTTTCTTGCGCACCTCACCAATGGGGCCATGCAGGGCAAGCAGGCGGAGTTGCTCAACGATGCCAAAGCGCAAGGCAGTGCGACCTTCCTTAGTCTCATTCTTTAGTTTAGCATTCTGCAGGGCTTCTAAGCCTTGATGAAACACGCTATATTTACTAGAATCCCCCAGGCTCAAGATGCTGGCATACTTCAAGGCCTGGTGACAATCATACCAGGTTTTTTCCTCCATTTTATCGTTAGCAAAGGCCTCTTCCAAACTCTTACAGTTCCCCAGAAAGTCTTTGATTTCATTTCTAATATCTTCCAGAGCTTGTATGCATTGGACAATATCCTGATACCGATCATACCAGGATTGAGCCTCAATACCCTCACGGGCAAAGGCAGCTTTCAAGCTCTCGTAAATTTTCTTCAAGGCAGCAAGGTCAAGTTTGCCAGCTGCCATGGAGACTACTGCTTGGCCGATGGCCAATCCTGCTCT
>JAKSDE010000003.1 GCA_022360235.1 Cytophagales bacterium | reverse complement strand
CAAAGCGCGTAGCCATGTGCCTCTAGAGATGACCGAAGAGTTGTTGAAGGCTACTCGTATACAGCAAGCCAAAAACCCCTATACCCAGGGTGATCCATAGTCCCTAAGAGAAAAAATTGCTTATCACTTCAACCTATATGCGCAATAACGAGCGCAATAAAAATTTTATAAGAATAACTTGTTACAATGTCACTCTTTAATAAAGCATTCCAAGACTACATTGAAAGGTTTACTGAGAAAGAGCCGAAACTTTTGGCAGCGTTAACGCGTATGACTTACACAAAAGCTCATAGGCCCCAAATGCTCTCTGGTCATTTTCAGGGACGGGTGCTGGCAACTTTTTCTCAAATGATCAAGCCGAATAGGATACTTGAGATCGGCACCTATACAGGGTACTCAGCTATATGCTTGGCTGAAGGACTCAAAGAAGGAGGAATATTGTATACCATCGATATCAATGAAGAATTAGAGGAAATGGCACAGCTATACTTTGCTAAAGCAGGTATAAAGGATAAAGTAAACTACTGTATTGGCAACGCCCTAGAAATTATTCCTCAACTCGACGAAATTTTTGATTTAGTCTTTATTGATGCGGATAAGAAAAGGTATGGTGCCTATTACGACTTAGTACTGGAGAAGTTAAGGCCAGACGGATTCATTATTGTAGATAATGTTCTGTGGCGAGGAGAAGTATTCACAGAAAGTGAGGGAAAGGTAAGCAAAATTGCCCAGACGATTAGGAACTTTAACAAAAAGGTACATGAAGATCCAAGAGTAGAAAATGTATTGTTTCCTATTCGAGATGGTTTAATGGTTGTAAGAAAAAAATGAAGTTCGTTAAGTTAATTTTATTAATTACATGGTGCCTATTGATTCAGCCTGTGGCTTATGCAACAGGTCCCTCTGTACCTTCTAAGATAGCGTTTGCAGATATGAAATTGATAATTACAGAGAAGGCACGAGAGAAAATTGAAGCAAAAGTAAACGAGCTAATAAGACACCCAAAATCCTTTCAACTACTACTTGATAGGGTGAATCTATTTTTCCCTGTCATAGAAAGGATTTTAAGAGAAGAAGAACTTCCTGAAGACTTCAAGTATCTCGTAATACAAGAAAGTTCACTCATCGGAGATGCCGTTAGTACCTCCAATGCTGTAGGTTATTGGCAGTTTAAACTGCCTACTGCCCAAGAAGTAGGGTTACAAGTCAATCGGCAAGTAGATGAAAGAATGAATATTGTAGCAGCTACGAGAGGGGCGGCAAAGTATTTAAAACTCAATAACCTGTACTTTGATAATTGGATGTGGGCCTTGCTTGCTTATTACTCGGGGAAAAGAGGTGCAGCGCAGATCATTTCGAAGCAATATTATAAAAGGAAAAAGATGAAAATCGAGGAAGATACCCACTGGTATGTTCTCCAATTTCTAGCCTACAAGATTGCTTTTGAAAGAGTAGTCGGTAAAGCAAAACATCCTACCCTGTGCTTGTGTGAATATGAAGAAGCCAATGGCAAAACATTACACGAGGTAGCCCAGGAGCTGGGGATAGAAGAATCACTGGTGAGAGAGTATAATAAATGGTTAAAGGAGGGTCGGGTACCTGGAGATAAAATGTATACAGTAATTGTCCCCATGACCCACCAGCAATATGCTAGCATCACTACAGTAAGTCAACAGCCTGTCTTGGCAACGGCTACTACAGCACAGCACGCGCTCAATAAAACAACGTCTTCCTTGGTAAAGGTAAATAAAATACCCGCTATCATTGCTGGGAAAGACGATGATCTACAGGCATTAGCGAAAGCAGGAAGAGTTTCTTTAGCGCGTTTTTTAGAGTTTAATGATATTGACTCTACGCATCAGGTAATACCAGGGCAGGTGTATTATCTCAAGAAAAAAAAAAGCAAAGCACCTATTCATTACCATGTTGTTCAGCCAGGAGAAACATTATGGCATATAGCCCAAAAATATGGGATAAAAAAAAAGAAACTTTTACGCAAAAATCGAATACACAAAGAGATACCCTTAAAGCCAGGGTACGTACTGTGGATGCGTTGGATCAGGCCAGCCAACAGACCAGCCACTTATCGCGCATTGCAGGAAACTGTTCTAGAAGATATCCTCATAGAAGAAAGTTCATCTTGATCCAAACCTGCTTCTGCTGCACGCCTGAGTAGCACGCAATGCCCTCTGAAACAACAACAGCCCATTTAACCAGTCGCCCCTTCATAACGCTCGATGGTGCTATTTTCTACAACCCCCTATCGAAACCGGAACTAAGAACTCGAAACTAAGAACTAAGAACTAAATTGAAGTGTATTTCAAAAAGTTTGCCGCGGAATATGAGTTAAAAGATTGAGTTTACCAGGTGCTATAAATGGATAAGAATAAGCAAAATAATAACTATTTTTTTACCTTCTTCGTTAAAATTAATTAAGTAAAAATATATAGTAATAAATTATTACTATTGTAGTGTTGGTTGATGGGGCGTTAGAAAAGGGAGCAAGAATTGCTTAAATTTAAACATTGTTTCCCCGCTTATAGTCAAATACGGTGCTTAAAGAGATACATCGAGCCACTTTTTGAGGAGAAAGGAGTGTTTTTTACAGTCCCTTGATAATAGAGCTGTAGAATCTTAAAAAATTCTCTCAAATTATAGGCCTCTATTGACTTTAAAAGGAGATTTTTAGAAAAATTAGGGAAGCTTTCTACAGGCCCATAATAGCAAAATCCGTACTCGCTATAACTGTACAATTAAAGCGTTATAAATAGGTAGTATGGCGAAACACAGAGGAAAAATCGTTGAAGAGGCTATAAGAAAAAGTGGGTATGCGATTAGTAAGACCGCTGCTATGCTGGGAATAACTAGAAATACGCTTTATAACAAATTTAAATTGCCTGACCTAAGTTATCGTTTTATTGCAGAAGTGGGTAGTGTGATTGACTATGATTTTACAGTGGACCTTCCTGAACTAGAAAGAGAAGTGGATATTGATGCTTTCAGAGAGAAAGCCCTCTGTTATTTTGAGAGAAATGCAAGTGATTTTTTATTCCTTGAAAAGAAATATACCAAACTACTTGAACGCTATAATGACCTACTCGTTTTGTTAGTAAAAGTAGCGAATGATCATAAAACACATTCCCTTAAAGAACAAATAGCCGAGTTTATGGAAAACGTATTATAGTCATATAAAGATGGTATAAATATAGCTTGATGAACTCCCACCGTAGCCCACAGACTTTAATTGAAAAAAGACTAACTTTGAGAAAAATTTCTTCTATCACTAGGATAGCATAAAAGATAAGAAGGCACTTTGATAGGAAGTGCAGTGTCATTTTTTTATATAAATAATTTATTTAATATTATTAACACAATGGAATATCTCAATACCATTCTTAAAAAGGTCGAATACCAGGTAACAGGTTTTTGGTTTGTTACACTACTTATAGGAACAGGCTTATATTTTACAATCTATCTAAAATTTCCTCAAATTCGTTATTTCAAGCAAGCTATTCTTATTGTCCTTGGAAAGACAGACACCAATAAACAAGAGGGAGAGACTTCTCCCCTTCAAGCTTTGTCAACCGCACTTTCAGGAAGTATTGGTGTGGGCAGCATTGCTGGAGTAGCACTAGCGATTCATTTGGGTGGACCTTCTAGCTTATTTTGGATGCTCGTAACTGCCTTTTTGGGTATGGCTACTAAGCTTGTAGAAACAACCCTCTCTCATAAATATCGAGAAAAGGCAGCTAATGGGACCATCACAGGCGGCCCAATGTACTTCATGAAAAATAAATTAAAGATGAAGTGGCTGGGTGTTATTTTTTCCATCGCAACGCTATTGTCTGCTTTTGCTGCTGGCAACCTACCACAGGCCAATAGTATAGCTAGATCGATTTACTTCTCATGGGGAATTGATGAGGTACTTACTGGTCTTGTAATAGGACTACTTATCGCTTTTGTCATAATAGGGGGTATTAAAAGAGTAGGGAAAGTGGCTGAGAAACTAACGCCCCTCATGTCAATATTTTATTTTATAGGTGCTTTGATAGTGATAATATATCACTATGACAATCTTATTCCTTCATTTATTTCAATCTTTTCAGATATTTTTAAAGGTACAGCTGCTACAGGTGGCTTTTTAGGAGCGAGTGTAGCACTTGCACTCAATCAAGGCGTAAACAGAAGTTTATATTCAAATGATGCAGGTGCAGCTTCATCCGCCATTGCTCATGCTTCTTCTGAGATGGAAAATTCTGTTATGGAAGGAATCTTATCTATCTTGGAGCCCTTTATCAGTACTTTCATCGTGTGTATGCTTACAGGAATGGCCATCCTTACTAGTGATGCCTGGCGAATGAAGGTAGATAACAAGTTTGATTACGCAGATATCGAAATTGTAGTAGGTAACTATGACGAAAAAAATCAAGAAGATGCCCAAAAACTTGCTAATTACCTTAACAAAGGTACGGATATAACTGCTTTCAATGGAGAACTTATTGTTCAAGCCGGAGATATTCAAAATGAAGAAATTACTTTTTTAAATGCCCGCTCTATTGGAGAAGCAATAAAAGTTTTCTATGAAGATCAACCCTTTACAGGAACCATTACCATCAACAATGGTCATGTAGATAGCAACAGCGATGTCGCTTTCATTGGCAAGTCACTCTTAAATAGTGCCGACCTTGCCTCTTACGCTTTTAATTTTGATTTAGTGAAAGGACTGGGTTCTTTTGTTATCAATATCAGTTTATTACTCTTTGGTTTTACTACAGTGATAGCATGGTATTATTATGGCGATCGAAGCTTAGTCTATCTAGGAGGAGCAAAATATTTATTACTCTACAAAATAATCTTTGTAATTGCTTATTTTATTGGCTCCATTACCGATGCTACCATCGTATGGAACTTCTCTAACGCTTCTTATGCTTTAATGGCTATTCCCAATCTTGTGGGTATCCTACTGCTACGAAAAGACATGAAGTACGCTATTAAAAATTCGTTAGGGGAAAAATAGTCTAACCTTTGGACACGCGCATGCTGTTTGTAGGAGGTATTCTTCCCTAAGTGCTGTCAATTACAGGGGCTAAATACTAAGTTATGTTTCTCTTGCAGAAAGGTGGATTAACTTAATCAACGCTAACATTGAATTCAAATCCTATTAAACTGTGTTTTTACACTTAGAATGACTATCTTAGCTCATAAAAACTCATATATAGCGTAGCAATATTGGCAAGAAAAACCTTTAGAGCACGCCAAAACCTTGCAAAAAAATAGATAGAACCGCCTTTGAAAAATGCTTAAAATTCTAAACGAAGGGCGGCCAAAAATTGGCGTGTTGATAAATCAGGAAGTTCAGAAGGCAACACAATGTGGGCCATTACAGGGTGGAATTCTACCTTGTTTTACCACACCTGTCCCTCCTGAGAGGAGGACCTAAAACTAGGAACTCGGAACTAAAAACTTAGCCTACTGCAAAATGCATCAAAAATAGCCCATCGAACGTTATGAAGGGCCTACTAAATACATCCTAGAAATTCAAAGGAATAGGGTAATACTAGTCTTGAACATTTATTGAATCCTGGTGAATACAAATTGAGGATTACCTTAGCGGTATGTCGAGAAAGAAAAACACCTTCAAATTATCTGAGCGTAGGAATGCTAAACGCTACGAAAAGTGGCTACTCACCCTACTCCGATCTGATAGGGCTTATACGCTTAGGCAGCTCTATAAGGAGCTTAAGGTACCAAACCACGCTAAACTGGCTGTAAAAGAAGCAGTGCTTGCCCTAGTACAGGCGGGGAAGCTTCATCAGCTCAACAAAGGGCGCTACGTTCTGCAAAAGGCGCCAACCTACGTAGTCGGCAAGGTAGACTATGTGAACTCCAGCTATGCCTACATCGTAACACAAGAAGGGTCAGCAGACATCTGGGTGAAGCAAGAGGACTTACTGGGTGCGCTCAACAAGGACCTGGTCAAGGTTATGGTGGTACAGCAGGGAGGGCAAGGGAAACGACCTATAGGGAGCGTGGTGGAAATCATCGAAAGAAGTAAGACATTATTTGTAGGATGCCTTAAACAGCATGGTAAGATCGCCTTTGTCGTTCCTGACGGTCGACGCATGCACCATGATATCTTCATCAGGTCAGCAGACTTGCGGGGTGCTCAAGACGGCGATAAGGTTATCGTAAAAATTACGGGTTGGCCTACTGCACAGAAGAATCCTACGGGCAAGGTCGAGCAAGTGCTCGGCAAGGTAGGTATACACGATGTAGAGATGCATGCGATCATGGCTGAATTTGGCTTGCCTACACATTTCCCCAAGAAAGTACTAGCCGAAGCCAGCGCCATTCCAACGGCCATTCCTGCTGACGAAATTAACCGAAGAAGAGACTTGAGAGCGATCCCTACCTTTACCATTGACCCAGAAGATGCCAAGGACTTTGACGATGCACTCTCTTTCAGACAGCTGTCCAATGGCTATTATGAAGTGGGCGTACATATTGCTGATGTAAGCTACTACGTCCAAGAAGCAAGCCTGTTAGACCAAGAGGCCCTGGAGCGGGGTACTTCTGTGTACTTGGTGGACAGGACCATTCCGATGCTACCCGAGAAGCTAGCTAATGAGCTGTGCTCGCTCAGACCCCATGAAGATAAGCTAACTTTCTCCGCTGTTTTTGAGCTAGACACCCAGGGCAAAGTCCGGAAAGAGTGGTTGGGAAAAACAGTGATCCGTTCCCATAAGCGCTTTACCTACGAGGAAGCCCAGCAGATAATTACGCAGCAGCAGGGTGATTTCTATGAAGAACTAACTGCGCTTAACAAGCTGGCTAAGCAGCTGCGTGCTAAACGATTCAAGCATGGAGCCATCAATTTTGAGACCATAGAGGTAAAGTTTCAGCTGGATGAACAAGGGAAGCCGCTAGGCGTAGTGCCCAAGGTGAGGCAAGACACCCACAAGCTAGTAGAGGAGTTCATGCTGCTGGCCAATGAGCGCGTAGCAACACGGGTTTACCAGATGAAACAAGGCAAAGACCTGCTGACCTTTGTATACAGAACCCATGACAGTCCTGATCCAGACAAGCTGAGCGACTTCTTTCGCTTCGTAAAGCATTTGGGCTACAAGGTAGGTGCTGGACACAAGTCCATTGCCCGCTCTCTGAATGCTATCTCAAAAGCCGTTGCAGGTAAGGCAGAGGAAAACATTGTCCAGTCGCTGGCGATTCGTACCATGGCCAAAGCTGTATACACTACCGAAGCAAAGAGGCACTTTGGGCTGGCTCTTCAACATTACACCCATTTCACTTCGCCCATTAGGAGGTATCCTGACGTCATGGTGCATCGGCTCCTCAAGCAGTACCTCAAGGGGCAATTGAACGCTGATCCACAGGGCTATGAAGAAAAGTGCCGGCATGCTTCTGAGCGGGAGGGCGTAGCAGCTGAGGCAGAGCGGGCTTCTGTACAGTACAAGCGAGTAGAGCTGGTGCAGACACTACAAGGAACAGTGCTAGAAGGTGTCATCAGTAGTATTACGGACTGGGGAATTTATGTAGAGCTAGTCGACAACTACTGCGAAGGTATGGTACGTCTGGCTGATATGAGAGATGATTACTATAGGCTGGACGAAAAGCATTTTAGGATTATTGGCAAACGCACTAAGAAAGCCTACCACCTAGGCGATCAGGTACGTGTGCAAATCAAATCGTGTGACCTCAGCACAAGAACAGTCAGCCTGGTCTTTGCTTCGTAGCATGATGAGCTAGAGCAATGAATTAAATAGTCGACCCTTAAGAACGCTCGATGACTCTATTTTTGATGCGTTTTGCAACAGGCTAAGTTCGTCATTTATCGGGCTTAGCCCTTACTTTTTGTTCCCCTGCCGGGGGCCCTACTTTTTTGTCTACCACACAAAAAAGTAGGCAAAAAAAGTCACCGCTGTTGAAAAATGGCTAAAATTCTTGCGCTACGTGCTAAAAATTGGCACACTCGTCGCTGCGCTCCTCAGACAAGCCAATTTTTGGCCGCACTTCGCTGAGAATTTCTTCACGCCATTTTTCAAAGGCGGATCTATAGTATGGAGACTGTTGCAAAACT
>JAKSDE010000004.1 GCA_022360235.1 Cytophagales bacterium | reverse complement strand
CCCCAAGGGCGGAGCTGGCAGCACTCCGAACCCAATCCTCTGAATCCCGCATGGCCTCTATCAGGCTCGGAAGTACTTTCTCGGCGTGATCAGGCGCAGCCTTCACCACCTCCCCAAGGGCGGAGCTGGCAGCACTCCGAACCCGCCAATGATCATCCCGCATGGCCTCTATCAGGCTCGGAAGTACTTTCTCGGCGTGATCAGGCGCAGCCTTCACCACCTCCCCAAGGGCGGAGCTGGCAGCACTCCGAACATTATAATCTCTATCCCGCATGGCCTCTCGTAGGAGCTCGAGGAGCGCTGGAGCGTGCGCAGCTACTGCCCTCAACCCCTGCAGCCCAGTCGTGAGCAGCTTCAAGAGCTTACGATCATACTCACCCCTCCGTACCCGCTTCAGCCCTATTCCGAACCACTTCTTGAGGGAACGAATCACGTGAAACTTCTCTTCAAGCTCACCTAACCCTCCTTCCAAATCTTCCCCGGCCACGCACAGCCACTCATTCACGCACCTCAACTGCAAAAGTAAATGCTGAACACCGACCACTTCTTTCGGCTCCACTTCCAGCAGCGACAAAAGCTGGCCTATGCCCTCCAAACCGCCAAACTTACTCACCTCACCAGAGAGGAACGAGAACATCACCCCATACTGACGCTCGTATTTATGCTTGGAGAAAAACTTCCCTACCCTGGATTGAGCCTTACCATCTTCTGAAAGAAGATTCCTTGCAAGCAAGCGCCCAGCAAAGTACTCTTGGAAAGTAAGGTGGGGGAACTGATACTGCCTGCCCACTACCTGCAAGAGACCGCTCGCTGGCAGGATTTCGCTGAACAGCCGCCTATCGTCGCTATTAGGTACCTCCTCCAACACCGCATCCACCAGCTTGGAGCTTATCAGCAATTCTCCACGCTCCAGGGCGCGTAAAGCAATCTTACCAAGCATATCGAATAACTCCTCGCGCTCTTTATTTTGTAAACCCAGCTCCCTGTGCCTCTTTTCGTACCGCTCCCAAATATATCCCGTAAGCTTGCGGTATAGCCCAGGCAAGCTGCCGCGCATGATCTCAGCACGCACACCGCCTACATCGTCTTGCCACAAGGCACACAGTATATGCAGGTTCACTGGAACGTGGGCTATCGCCGCTATAGCAGGGTGCTCCCGTATAAACGATAGGAGCCCCTCACCGAGCTCAAGCGATAACTCACCGCTTACATAATTCTCCATTTGCCCATCACTGAGCCCCACATGCTCTATTTCTAGGTCTACCAAGGAGCGCTCCTGTTCGATCCCATAGGGACGAGAGAGCAGTAACAGCTTGTGACTACCTCCTAGGGCTTGCCCTAGCAGCTTGTCACTGGCTCCATACCGCTCATCCAGTCCATCGAGCACCAACAGCGTCGTGGGCTGCTCTAACTCCTCGCTGATATGGCGCCGCAAACGTTTATATTCCTCCTCCTCCCTCGGAGGAAAGCAGTGATTGGCAATGGCAGTAGCCAGCGTCTCCTCCCTGCGCATGCTCAGATTATCATATTGACTTTGTGGTAAGGACCTGACTGGCAGCACATAGACCGCCTCAAATGCCTCACCCCACTTTCCTTGCGCCCAACTGGAAGCCACCTTGCGACTGAGCGTGGTCTTACCCGTCCCTGCCTCACCGACCAGGAGCACCTTTTGCACGTCTCGCTCTGGCTCGTCTGGCTTTATGCTTCTGCTTTTAAACAGGTCCTCGAGCGCGATGGAGGTTTTGACCCACTCCAGCCGCTCATGATGGGTAGACAAATCGTCTTGGGGTGCGCCTTGGGCGCTTTCCTTGGACTCCTCGAGCCGCTCATGATGGGTAGACAAATCGTCTTGGGGTGCGCCTCGGGCGCTTTCCTTGGACGCACGGTCTTCTTTAACT
>JAKSDE010000257.1 GCA_022360235.1 Cytophagales bacterium | reverse complement strand
TCTAGCAGCAGGCGGACTACCTCTTCGTGACCCTCCTCTGCGGCCCTGTGCAGGGCGGTTTGGCCCTCGTAGTCTTTTTCCTCTATAGGTGCCCCCGCCTCTAGCAGCAGGGTGGTTACCTCTTTCCTATTACACTCTGAAGCCCTATGCAGGACGGTTTGTCCTCTATCATCTTTTGCATCGACTGCTGCGCCCTTATCTAACAGCAGGGTGACTACCTCTTCGTGACCCTCCTCTACAGCCCTGTGCAGGGGGGTTTGACCTCTATCATCTTTTGCATCGACTGCTGCGCCCTTATCTAACAGCAGGGTGACTACCTCTTTAGCATTCCTCCAGGCTGAGGCTGCCCAGTGCAGGGCGGTTTTTCCTCTATCATCTTTTGCATCGACTGCTGCGTCCTTATCTAACAGCAGGGTGACCACCTCTTTGTGACCCTTCTCTGCGGCCCTATGCAGGGGGGTTTGACCTCTATCATCTTTTGCATCGACTGCTGTGCCCTTATCTAACAGCAGGGTGACTACCTCTTTAGCATTCTTCCAGGCTGAGGCTGCGCAGTGCAGGGCGGTTTGACCTCTACCATCTTTTGCATCGACTGCTACGCCCTTATCTAACAGCAGGGTGACTACCTCTTCTTGACCCTCCTCTGCGGCCCTGTGCAGGGAGGTTTGACCTCTATCATCTTTTGTATCGACTGCTGCGTCCTTATCTAACAGTAGGGTGGCTACCTCTTTAGCATTCTTCCAGGCTGAGGCTGCCCAGTGCAGGACGGTTTGACCAGCGCTGTCTTTTGCGTGAATATCAGCGCCCTCCTTCAACAACTGAGTGACTAATCCTTTCCGACCCTTGTAAGCTGCGTAGTGCAGGGCGGTTTGACCAGCATTGTTTTTTGCATGAATATCACCGCCTCCCAATAACAACAGGGGGACTAGTTTAATTCTACCATAGAGGGCTATCCAGTGCAGGGGGCGATGACCCTCCCATCTCTCTTCTTGCTCTAACTGTGTGCCCCACGATATCAATTTGGTGACTAATTCAATATTACCATTTTTGGCTGCCCAGTGCAGGGGGGAGCAACCCTCCCATCTCTCTTTTTCTTCTATCTTTGCACCCCGCTCCAGCAACTGGGTGACTAACGTTATGTCTCTCCTTTCAGCTGCTAAGCGCAGGGCGGTTTGACCAGCGTTGGCTTTTGCGTGAATATCAGCGCCCTCGTCCAACAACTGGGTAACTACCACTCTCTCTCCCCTTTCAGCGGCTAAGTGCAGGGCGGTTTGACCAGCATTGTCTTTTGCGTGAATATCGGCGTCCCCGTCCAACAACTGAATAACTACCGCTCTCTCTCCCCTTTCAGCGGCTAAGTGCAGGGCGGTTTGACCCTGGGTGTCTTTTGCCCCTATAGGTGCCCCGGCCTCTAGCAGCTGGCAGACTACCTCTTTCCTATTACACGCTGCGGCCCGGTGCAGGGCGGTTTGCCCGAGATTATCTTTTTTATCTTTGTCCGCGCCTTGTTGAAGAAGAAGGGTGACTATCTCTTGGTGGCCAGCTGCCGCTGCTAGATGTAACAGAGGCTGATTACTAACACCTCGTATATTATTGATAGGTTCTCCCCTCGCTAAAAATTTATCTAAAAGGAGAGCTACTACTGCTCGGTGACCCTTTTCAATGGCCTTATCCAAAGGCGTTGTCCTTCCCCTATCTTTTGCTGTTACATCGGCTCCTCGCGCAAGGAGCAGCGCTACTATGGCACTGTCGCCTTGCTCAGCTGCCACGTGTAAAGGGGTAATCTTCGTAATTTCATCTAGCGGTTTAGCTACCCTAATTTCACCTGCTTCTAGCCTGGCCTCTACGCTGGCAACATCATCCCTCTCCACGCTCTCAATGAAAGCGCTACGCTTACGCTTTTTTTCATTTCCAGTTATTTCTACTTGTTGTTCTTCATACAACGCTATCTTCCTTTTTGAACAACATACTAACAATAGCAATAAGCATAGTTTTAAACCTATTTTGTGGCTAGCTAGAAAAAGAAACTTCCCTGATTCATAAGTGATTTTCATAGCAAGAGGATTTTTTGTTTATATAATTAATTAGTCATACTTCGCTTTTTTTGAAGCTCTCTCTATTTGTGTTTCAGGTTGTAACGCTACCTGGGAGTGTGTGCTTGCTTCCGTTTGTGTTTCAGGTTGTAACGTTACCTTGGGTGGTGTGCTTGCTTCTAAGCGTTCTACTACTTCTCCGTGACTATTTAGCTGGGCTAACTCCAAAGGGGTATGTTCATCTCTATCTCTTAGCTCTTTATCTGCTCTCTCCCTCAAAAGGATTTCTACTACCGCTGTTTTACCCTCTTGCGCTGCTAAGTGCAAAGGCGTCTGCTCTTTTTCCCCTCCTTTTTCGTTAATCGATGCCTCCTTAGCTAGCAACAGGGTGACTACCTCTTCGTGACCCTTCTCAGCGGCTAAGTGCAAGGGGGTGTAGAACAATACGGCATCTTTTGCATTCACCGCTGCGTCTTTAGCTAGAAGTAGGGTGACTAGGGTACTATCACCCCCTTCAGCTGCCCAATGTAAAGGAGTTCTTCCATGTTCATCGGGTTTGTCTATTACCTCTCTATCTTCACGCTCAATAAGAACTTCAAGAAGCTCCATTACCTCAATTAGCCCTTCTTTGGCTGCTAAATGCAAGAGGGTCATCTCCTCTCCATCTTCTGTTACCTGAATGCTTGCCCCACTTTCTACAAGGAGCTTTATTACTTCTTTTTTTCCGCTCCAAGCAGCCCAGTATAGCGGCGTATGCTCCTCTTCATCTTTTGCCTCTTGATCGGCCCCTTGCTCTAGGAGATATTTTACTACGTTTAAGCGTCCCTTAAGGGCTGCTAAGTGCAAAGGCGTTTGCCCCTCTTTATCTTGCGCCTCTTTATTGGCATCTTTCTCTATGAGATACGCTACTACTCCTTCGTGACCCCGGAGCGCTGCTAAGTGCAAAGGCGTTTGATCTGCTTTAGTTTGTACCTCTTTATTAGCCCCCTGCTGGATGAGATATTTTACTACGTTTAAGCGCCCATGAAGGGCCGCCAAGTGCAGAGGCGTTTGATCCTCCTTATCTTTTGTATCCACCACTGCGCCCTTGTCTAAAAGTACTTCTGCAACCTCTTTCTGACCTTCCTGGGCTGCCAAATGCAGCGGGGTATGTCCGTGGCAACCTATCTTGTCAGCTACCCCCAGCAATTTTTCCACTAGCATGCTTTCTACCATTTTCACCTCCCCCCTCTTTAATACCTTTATAAAGGCATCATGATAGGTAGTTAATGTTAAGCTCTTTTCTGGGTAGAACGCTGTCTTCTTTTTTGCGCAGCATGCCACTAAGAATAGCCCCAAGCATAGCTTTAATCCTATGATTTTCATATATCTTCGCATTTTATTATATGTTTTTATGGTTATAATTTTTTAGATTTTTTCATTATTCAACGTCTTGCTCTCTTGCTTTGAAGTGCTTGCTTTAT
>JAKSDE010000129.1 GCA_022360235.1 Cytophagales bacterium | reverse complement strand
AGGTGCTCTTCCATGCCGTGTAAGGCTACATTCATTAATAGTGGGGAGATCGAGCCGCCTTGGGGCGTTCCTGTTTCAGTAGCGCTCCATTTTCTTTGCTCCATGATCCCGACTGCTAGCCAGCGTTCAATCCATCTTCTGCCTGGGAAGTTGCCTAGCTCCTTGAGCAGGTGCTCGTGACTGATGTTGTCGAAAGCCCCTTCTATATCAGCGTCTAGCATCCATTGTCGCGTTGTTCCTTCTCGCACTGTCAGGTACACCCGTCGTATCGCATCATGGGTGCTCCTTCCTGGTCTGAACCCATAGCTGGTGGCTTCAAATTGAGCTTCCCAGTAGGGCTCTAGGGCAGTTTTGATCATCGTTTGTTGGCAGCGATCCACTATCGTCGCTATACCCAACGGTCTTTGTTTACCGTTGGCTTTGGGAATATATACCCGTCTGACGGGACGTACTTGCTCGGGATGGTAGGCCTTAAGCTCTTTATAGAGCTCAATGCGTGTATCGTTTTCCAGCGCTACACGCCCATCTATCCCGGCTGTACGTTTTCCTTGATTGCACTGGGTGACCTGTCGTATGGCTGACAGCCTGTTGGCTGTTGAGCGTATCATCAGGCGTTGTAAGTTCCTGACTTTCTTCAGGTCTCCAGCAGTTGAAGCACGGTAGATGCGTTGGCGCAGCCGATTCACCCTGCGGTGGACTTGTTGCCATCGTATGGCCTTCCAGTCCTCCAAACAGCGGTCTAATAACATTACGTTGCCCCTGGAGGGCTCTAACTTTTCTGTCATCATTCATCTCTGTTAACAAACGTATCTCCGTACGGCTACCAGTCCTAAGTCTGCCTGTTTTCACAGGACGGCAAAGTTGGAACCGTTAGCTACCACCTTATTGATTCGGTTGCCCTTTCGAGCGGATAGCATTCGCTTTTTAGGACCTCCTCTGCCCGCTGTATCATCGATACAACGGGTTTACCAAGTTTACCGCGCGTAAGAAGCACTGAATAGGTTGCTCTCTATGTACCCACTGGCGTTTTTCCCAAGAGATATCTCATTTCTCCTGGCAGTTGGGTTTGAACCCTAGCTTCTAGATGCGTGTCAGGTGGTTTCGCATCGGCATAGTAACGGTACTTTAGATTGAGGGTTCACAGCAGTTCCACCTATTTCAGTTTTGCCTTGCCTCCATTTGGTGTCACCTCACTACTTTGGTTTGGCTTTACCAGGCGCTTAGCACAAAGCCATTACTAGCCCTGCACCGCTCGGTTGGCAATAGGGTGTAAACGCGACCCCATCTCACTGTGTGAGTGCTTACGACGTGGCACATCGTGTCGCACTGAAACGTCTATGCCGATAAAATATTTTTTATTATTCATTGTATTTTTGTTTTAGGTTAAAAAATCGATTTAAAAGTTGTAATTTAATAGTTTGCTATTAATGGTGCCCCTTCACTCCACTCCCTTACTGGGCGTGGAAAAGTGGATAAAACTCTTGTCAGTTCGCTTTCCTTTTCATAGGTTGGTTTTATCCACTTTTCCACCCCATAACAACGATAATAGTCAAATGATTTATCTTTGTTTGAATCCCTTCAGAAGGGCTCCTTAACAAAACAATTTGATTGAAATAATTCTACCCCGCTAATCTAAAGGAGCCGTATAACGGGTAATCGGTACGTACGGATCTGAGGGGGGAAAGTGCCCTAGGAAGTAGGCTTCGTGCCTACATTCGGAGGCACCGACCTACCCGACCCACTACTCCATGATAATTTGATGGCCTTTATGAGGTTTTGCCACCTCATGTCGCTGTTAGAAAGTTACCTGCAACAAAATAAGGAAGCTAAGAAACTACCGTTCGTACTGCCTATTTGCCTACGCAATAGCTTCGTACTGCCTATTTGCCTACGCAATAGCCAAGTGAAGTACTCCTTCTCCCCCAGTGTCTATGATTATTTTGAAGAACCAGCCATTGCGCGTGAGTTTAAGCTACTTGAGAGACCTTTGCTAGTCAAGGTAGATAGTTGAATATGACCGTTTAGGAAGATCTCTTGAAAGAGCTGGTAAAGATTATCGAAGTGTTACAGGAAAACAAGGTAGCCTTTGAGAGTATCCAGCAAAGTATTAATACACGAACGGCCCTGGGGCGTTATTTCTTCCATACGTTTTCTACGCTGGCCCAGTTTGAAAGGGATCTGATAAGGGAGCGGACGTTAGGCGGGCTAGCGGCTGCTTGTGCGGCCGGTAGATTAGGGGGTCGTCTGCGGGGCTCACCAAGCAAGCAGCCCATAAAGCCATCATGGCAACCTTTCTGTATAAAAAACAAAAGCTGAGTATTGCAAAGATATGTGCTCAGCTGGGAATTAGTAAGCCCACGCTCTACAACTATTTAAGGCGACAAAATATTCCGCGCTACGCTCAGAAAGTTAAACAGGGAAGCTAAGCAGAGGAGGAGCTTAAAATTCGTTGATTGAAAACAACAAAAGGCCGCCTTTGGCAGGCACATACTAGATTTATTTGCCTAAATTGCCGTTGGAATTAACTCATACAATTTTT
>JAKSDE010000177.1 GCA_022360235.1 Cytophagales bacterium | reverse complement strand
GTAATTACGGCAAAGACATTGAGTACGATCAGGATCATGATAAAGATATCAAAGCCCCGGCTCAGCTGATCCTGGCCGTCCGCTTTGTTGATCGTACTTAAAATTCGTTGCTTGTACTGGTACCTAGACGGATGGTTTGTTTTCATGCGCTTTATATTCTTGCAAGTGGATCAAAAAATCGTCATACATTGTTTTATTGCAGCTGCTAAGCTCGATGTAGGTTTTATTTTCTTCGGGAAAGGTATGCAAAGCAAAGTGACTTTCAGAAAGGAGCCATATACATGTATAGCCTTGAGGGTTAAAATGATGTTCCATGAAATTAAGGATACCAAACCCTGATTGAAGAAGTATTTTTTCAAAATCATGCTTTAACTTACCGGGGTCGGTACCTTTTATCCACTCTGAATGATTATCTATCTTGGCTTCCAAATGCTTATTTGTAGTGAACTGTAAAGATCCAATGCTAAAATTAATGTATTTTCGTTAAAGGTACTTTTCAAGGGCGAGTCTTGTTCCCAGCCGGTTACCTGGCTATTTTGTAGGTAATACAGCAGGTTGAATTGAATATCTTATAAATAGTAGTAAGATCAGAAATTAGGACAGGCTTTTTAACCTCCAATTCATTATGTTGAAGCTACTCTTATGTTTAGTATGTGCCGCAATGCCACCGGGACTATTTGCCCAGGGTCCAATAGCCTATGAGTCTAAGGAGAACTTTGAATTCGAATTAGACTATAGTTTTAAAATGAAACCTCCTCCTGAAAGGGATAAGGTCGACTTAGGATACAACAAAAGTTACACGGCCCAACCTTTGCCCTACCTGAAGCTAAAATTTGGCTTTTTGAATTTACCTAAACACTATTTTCGGCTACGGGTAGAGGATAATTTTGGTGTAGTAAAAAGAAATAAAAGGCTTAGGGCGCCTGGAATTTATGTTTTGGACATGGGGTATTCCGATGATATAAAGGACAGGGTGGCGCCTCACAAATACACGCTGTTTTTCCTCTCTAAGGAGCGTGATAAAATATCCAAAATAGAAGTGGAGGTAGAAGAAAATGGGAACCTCCTGCTGAACGGTAAATTTCACGGGAGGATTTAAGGATACTATCAAAACCCTAAAATCAACTTTTTTAAGAGTAGGATTCTTTTGCCTCCTACAGAGGGTAAGGAATTGAGATCACTGACCATAAAAATGAAGGGCGGTCGTGCTGCTAAGCGTTAAGTTTTGTGCTTAACCAAGCTTTTATTGTTTGATTTATAATCTTCATAAATAATTGATTTTCAAATGGTTATATGCTGATATTCTTTTTTGGCCCCATAATTGTTTTAGGGTAATTGTTATTGAACAGTTACGGCGATGAAGAGAATCTTACTTATATCGGCAATGGCCATGGTTACGTTACAAGGG
>JAKSDE010000387.1 GCA_022360235.1 Cytophagales bacterium | reverse complement strand
TATATTGACTTTGTTGTAAGACCCTAACTGGCAGCACATAGACCGCCTCAAATGCATTGCCCCATGCTCGTTGCGCCCAACTGTAAGCCAACTTGCGACTGAGCGTGGTCTTACCTGTCCCTGCTTCCCCGACCAGGAGTACCTTTTGCACGTCTCGCTCTGGTTCGTCTGGCTTTGTACTTCTACTTTTAAACAGGTCCTCGAGCGCTATGGGAGTTTTGACCCACTCGAGCCGTTCATGATGGGTAGACAAATCGTCTTGTGGTGCGCCTTGGGCGCTTTCCTTGGACTCACGGCCTTCTTTAACTTTAACCTTGACTTGCTCGATCAGCATCAATTGGCACTGGAGCGAGTCAACATGCTTGGGTGCCTCGCCTGCAAAGATGGAAGACACCTGCGCAAAGTCTGGACGCTGGTAGTGATCCCTGAGGGCTTGGCGGGCCTCTTGCGCCGCTGCAGGGGGCGGGCTCTCTACTGGCACTTCTGCTCTAAGCATACTGTTGATCACACTAAACAAACCGCCTGAAGCGGGCACTACTGCTCTAAGCATGCTATTGATTGCACTAGACAAGCCACCTGAAACGAGCGATTTTGCCTCTCGGCGAGGGCTGAGCCAAGATAAGAGCCTGCTCCTAGCAGGTACTTCCCTAAGGGGGCTAGGCAAGCTTTCTAAGGCCTTTTCACCTTCCTCCTTTTCTCCTTTGCTGTGCACGGCGAGGGGGGCTGGTCTCTCTACTGGCGCTTCTGCTTTAAGTGTGCTATTGATCGCACTAAACAAGTCGCCTGAAGCGGACGCTGCTGCTGGAGCGGACATAGAGTTGAGTTTGTCCTCTAGCGTCTTCCCACCTAGCCACTGTTTGATCGCTTTTTGCCCAGCTGCCTCGCGGCGAGCGGTGTGTAAGTGCAGGTATCTGTCTCTACGACGTACTTCTGGCCTATTAGCCAAGCTTTCTAAGGCCTCTTCAGCTTCTTCCTTTTGCACTCCTTGGCTGTGCACGGCGAGGGTAGCCAGCCCATCGAGCAGCCCCTCCATGACCTCTGCGTCTTCTGACCAGGGGGCTGTCAAGGCTACGAGCTGCTCCATACTTGCCTTGCGAACCGAATCAGTGGGACCATCGAGGGCAAGCAGGCTGAGTTGCGTCACGATCCCAAAGCGCAAGGCCGTGCGATCTTTTTCCTTACGCATGGCTGCCTCCTTGGCCTTGAGGGATTCTAAGCACTCCTCGAAGACCAGATACTGATCAGGGTCTTCCATACTCAAGAGGCTGGCATGATTCATTGCCTGATGCCACTCATACCAGGGTTTAGCCTCAATGCCCTGGCGGGCAAAGGCATCTTTCAAGTTATCACAGCCTTCAAGAAAGTCATCCAGGTCAAAGTCGAGCCCAGCCAGGTCGCGTGCGACTTGGTAGAAGTAAATCGCTCCTTTGAGGCCATGACCTAAACGCCTGAGGCCCCCTTGTAAGCGTGATTGTGGCTTTCCTAAGCGCTGTAGGCTTTGCTCAAGCAGGCGGGAGTGATAGCGGACAGGATAGTAGTGGTCCCTTTCGGCAATAGCTTTAATCTGCGCTTTGAATCGGCTGTAAAGCCTCCCTTCTCGCGTAGAGAACTGGCTAGGGGCAATCTTTTTGATGAGCACCAAGGCCTGATGCAGGGCATAGAGCGTGCTGCGGTAGGTGGGGTAAGTGGCTTTGATGAATTCATGGCTACCAGGATCAAGTTTTGCCAAGAGGTCATCGGCTAACTCGATCAGAGGGGAAGGATCGCCGTCAAATACCTCGCTATCGATGGTTTGTAGGGTGTAATCTAGGGCTTGAATGAATGATGCTCGGTATGCACTTTGTCGAGCCATGTGACATAGGCTCTCAAAATAATCTCTCAAAAGCTGCTTACGCTCTGGGTTATCTGGTCGGATGCGTGCCAAGAGGCTATATTCATGAATGGCAGCGCCTTGTTGCAGAGTCAAGTTCCCGATAGGCTCTCTATTAAACCATTTGATGTAGGCTTGTATCCACT
>JAKSDE010000236.1 GCA_022360235.1 Cytophagales bacterium | reverse complement strand
CTGCCAATGATCATGCTCACTTTAAAGCTAGCGTGTTTTCTCAATGAGTATGGTGGCTTTGATGAACTTCATAAAATCTTCTCAACTATCTTTATGTAATACTCCCCTTTATTCCCCTCAAATGTCTTGCTGTTTCGGAACTCGGAAGCGGACATCTTTTCCCTTTGGCTACCCTCCCATCGCCTTTCGTAAGGAAAGAGCGCTACATAGCTTACATTTTAAAATTTAATAAAAATTTTGGTTTTTTATTAATCTTTCTTTAACTTTGAAGGGTTGTATCAAATTAAGGGGGTTGTATCAAAAGCCAGACCCTGTATAATTATTCTTGTTAGTGGATATATCCATGATACAGTATAGAGTAATTGTACTAAGAAGTCTCAAAAAGAGCTTTTGATACAGCCCCACACGTAGATTTACTAAAGAATTAAAAGCTATAAAATCGTATGAAAATGAAAAAATTAAAGATATTGCTCGTGCTCGTATTGGCGGTAGGCTGTTCAACAAGGAAGATAGAGGTCTATCGAGGAGATAATGTAAGCGTAAAAGGTAATGATACTACTAACCTGCTGGAGGCAGCAGCCAAGGGTGACCTAGAGGCCGTAGCATGCTGCATAGCAAAGGGCGAGAATATTGAAATAAAAGATCTTGAGGGAAGGACCGCCTTGTACTTGGCTGCAGAGAGGGGCCACCTAGGGGTGGTAGAATTTCTTTTAAAAAATGGCGCAAAGGTCGATGTAAGAGATAGTTTGTGGGGCCAAACACCCTTGCACAAGGCAGCAGGGAGGGGCTACCTAGGGGTGGTAGAATTTCTTTTACAACACGGCGCAGAGGTCGATGTAAAAGATGCTAACGACCGAACACCCTTGCACAAGGCAGCAGAGAATGGCTTCCTAGGGGTGGTAGAATTCCTTTTAAAACGCGGCGCAAAGGTCGATGTAAGAGATGGTGAAGGCCAATTACCCTTGCACGGGGCAGCAGGGAGGTGCTATCGAGAGAAGGTCTATGGAAATTATTGTAAGTCCGAGGTAAAAGATAATAAAGCCTATACTCCCCTCTTGCACATGGCAGTAGAAGGGAAGAGTTACAAAGAGATAGTAGAATTGCTTAAAAAACACGGCGTAAAGGTGGTCGATGAAAAAGGCAAGGAAGGCCAAACACCTTTTCACGGAGCAACAAAGAGGGGCGATCGAGAGAATGATAATGACGGCCCAAAACCCTCGTCCTGGGCGGTAGCGGTGGACTATCGAGGGGTGGTAAAATTACTTATAGAACACGGCGCCAAGGTCGATGCAGAAGACAAGGAAGGCCGAACAGCCTTGCAAGTGGCAGTAGAGGGGGGCTATCGAGGGGTGGTAAAATTACTTATAGAACACGGCGCCAAGGTCGATGCAAAAAATAAGAAAGCCGAAACCCCCTTGCACTGTGCAGCAAGGGAAGGCCATCTAGAGGTGGCAGAAAAACTTATAGAAAAGAGCGCCAAGGTCAATGAAGAAAATGAGTGGGGCTACACTCCTTTGCACTTGGCAGCATTGAATGGAAATACAGAGGTGGCAAAATTACTTATAGAAAATGGCGCCGAGGTCGATAAAGAAAATAAGTGGAACGAAACCCCCTTGCACTGTGCAGCAGAGTATGGCCATCTAGAGGTGGTAAAATTTCTTATAAAACACGGTGCAGAGCTCGATGGACAAGATAGCGAAGGAAACACATTCCTCCATAAAGCCGTAAAAAAAGGCAACTATAGGCTAGTTGAGGAGGTATTAAAGCACCTTGCTACACTATATGATTCTGCTAAGCACAGTCTAGCAGAAAGAATAGCCAAGTGCGATTCTATCCTCTTGCCAGGCGGCCTATGCGAAGCAATACAACAACTTTCTCAAGACAAAGACAAACAACACAAACAATTCATCCCAGGCAATGTAGCTGAACAAATAGCATCGCAAGCGTGGCTATGGGTATCAGTTATAAAAGTTCGTGATAATCGGAATAAAACGGTTCTTCACTATTTGCGAGAGAAAGCAACTACACTCAATGAACAAGAAGAAGCTATCTTAAGTGCAAAAGAGCGAACAAATAAAGACACTATCGACAGAATTTTAGCCATGCACAAAGAGAATATACGACAGTACTATGAGTAAGTCACCATGAAACGTAAAGCAACCCCTCCTTATTCCCCTCAAATGTCTTGTCTTGCTGTTTCGGAACTAGAAACTAGAACGCTCCTTCCTCCTGGCGCCATGGAGCTTTCTGATTTAGATTAAATCTAAATAATCACTAAGTTTGTAGTCTATTTTTTACTGTAAAATTTTAAATAACTAAAACCGATAAACACATGAAAAAGACCATCTTAATCATTGCAGCTATTGCAGTGATTGTAACAACGAGTATTTTATTATTTTCCCGCTTTAGTCAAAATGAGGTAAACATCTACACGCATCGTCATTATGATGTTGATCAACAGATTTTTGATAAGTTCACCGAAAAGACAGCTATTAAAGTAAATGTAGTGAGTGCTAGTGCTGATGAACTTATTCAAAAATTAGCCTTAGAAGGGGAAAATTCTCTGGCAGACATTCTTATCACAGTAGATGCAGGAAGACTTCAACGAGCAAAAGAGCAGGGTTTACTGCAGCCGATTGATTCGAAAAAATTAAGAAATAATATTCCTCTGAATCTTAGAGATCCAGAAAGTTATTGGTTTGGACTTACTTATAGAGGAAGAATCATTGTCTATGCTAAAGATAGAGTAAATCCTGAAGAACTTTCAACTTACGAGGAACTCATAGCTCCTAAATGGAAAGGAAAAATTCTTACACGTTCCTCTGAAAATGTATATAATCAATCTTTGTTGGCTTCTATTATCATCGCAGAGGGAGCAGAGAAAGCCAAGAAGTGGGCTGCAGGCATTGTTCAAAATATGGCTAGACCGCCTAAAGGTAGTGATTGCGATCAAATTAAAGCGGTAGCAGGAGGGAGGGGTGACCTTGCTATTGTCAATACTTATTATGTAGGTAAACTGCTGAATTCTAACCTAGCAGCGGAAAGAAAAGCAGCGGAAAGTGTAGGTGTGTTCTTTCCCAATCAGGGTAGACAGGATAGAGGGGCGCATGTCAATGTTAGTGGAGGAGGGGTTACTGCCCATGCACCTAATAAAAAAAATGCGATCAAATTGCTAGAATTTCTATCTGACAACGAAGCACAAGAAGTATTTGCACAGGCCAACTTTGAGTATCCTGTGAAAAGAGATGTCAAATGGGCTCCTTTGCTTGAATCATGGGGAACTTTTAAAGCAGAAAAAGCCAATTTATCCGAAATAGGTAAGTACAATAAAAAAGCTGTTGAGATTTTTGATGAAGTCGGATGGAAATAGTGAGGTAGACAAGGGGTAAAGAAGTAGAAAATAAGGCTAATAGTTAACGCTATTGAAACTACTCCTTTATCCCAGTATTTTTTTACTTTGACGCTAGTCGCATGTTTGTTTGCAATAAGCTTTGGCCTCGTGGTAGCTCGTTTTAAAAATCTAAGCTCATCTATCAACAAGTGGGTAATAGCAGCGCTATTCATAGTACTCATTATTACTACGCCTGTGCTGGTAATTCTGTACAATGTCTTCAATACACCTAGCGAAACATGGACACATCTCTATCAAACAGTTTTTTGGGACTATATTGCTAACACCTTGATGATAGTAATAGGCGTAGCTTTCCTTACGCTGCTCATAGGTGTAGCTACTGCCTGGGTAGTCGCTACCTGTAATTTTCCAGGAAGAAGTATTTTCGAATGGATCCTTATACTCCCCTTGTCTGTACCTACTTATATCGTAGCCTATACTTATGCAGGTATATTTGATTATACAGGCCCCATTCAAAGATTTCTGAGAAATGTATGGGGTATTCAGGAATCTGGTCTACTAGATATCATGAACATTTATGGAATTATAGGCTTACTTTCTTTTGTACTATATCCTTATGTATATGTTATGGTAAAAACTACCTTCATGAATCAGTCTCAATTACTTTTAGAATCCAGTCGTATTTTAGGAAGTAATGCTACAAGAACTTTTTTTAAAGTTGCCTTTCCAATGGCAAGACCTGCCATTGTAGGAGGGGTTAGCCTAGTTTTGATGGAAACACTCAATGATTATGGAGCGATGAAATATTTTGGGATTAACACCTTTACGACAGGGATCTTCAGAGCTTGGTTCTCTTTAGGAGATGTAGGCGCTGCTATCTACTTATCAGGCTTTCTCATGCTTTTTGTTTTTATATTAATCTTATTAGAAAGATGGCAAAGAGGAGGGGCTAGCTACAGTGAAAGGGTAAGGCTTAGTAAACCGATTCAAAAATATGAACTCAGTAGACTACAAAGTGTATTCGCTTTTATCGTATGTTTGCTACCTGTATTGATTGGCTTTATCATTCCTTTTGCGCAACTCCTCTATTGGGCAAGCCAGACGGCCCATAAAGTTATTAATAGGCAATTTGGGTACCTTATACTGAATAGCTTTACCTTGGCTATGATTGCTGCTTGCCTCTGTATTGTCATCGCTACTATTTTGCTCTATGCTGCTCGCCTTTATCCTACACTTTTTGTGAAGACCATTACTAAAATCACTGTTTTAGGCTATTCTGTTCCTGGAGCAGTGATTGCTATAGGTATTATGGTAGCTACCCTTTGCTTAGGTAGTTTTCTAACCCTATTTTTCAAAAATACAATAGGTTTATCCGTCAATTTATCGTTAAGTGGTTCTTTCGTTATCTTGATTTTTGCCTACTTGGTCAGATTCTTAGCGATTAGCTATAACGCTATTGATGCAGGTTTTAAAGAAGTCTCTATCAACCTGCATGAAGTTGCTCGTTCTTTAGGCACAGGTACTTTCAAAACTTTATGGCAGGTAGAGCTACCACTCATCAAGAATGCTTTGCTAGCAGGAGCCTTACTTGTATTTGTAGATGTGCTCAAGGAGTTGCCCTTAACGCTAGTTTTGCGTCCCTTTAATTTTGAAACACTTGCTACAAAAGCTTTTCAGCTAGCTAGTGATGAAATGGTAGCTGATTCTGCCAGCATAGCCCTAATTATTATCATCACAGGGACTTTGCCCATTTTCCTTTTAAATAAACTGCTCGCTAACAAAAGGGTCAATGAAAGTATTAGAAATTCATAATGTTTGTAAGAGATACGCAAAAGCTAACATTTGTGCTATTAGTAAGCTTTCTTTAGCTATAAAGCAGGGAGAATTAGTATGTGTTGTGGGAGAAAGTGGAAGTGGTAAGACCACGCTTCTAAGGCTTATTGCTGGCTTTGAAAGACCAGAGCGTGGCACTATCATGGTCAAGGGTAGTATTGTGGCTAATCAACATACCTTTATCTCGCCTGATAAAAGAAATATTGGCATGGTTTTTCAAGACTATGCACTTTTTCCGCATCTTACTGTAGCGCAGAACGTTGCTTTTGGTTTACATCGCTTGCTTAAGCAACAGCGACAGGAGAAGGTAAAAGAAGTATTAGCGCTTGTTGGACTTACAGGATTTGAAAAAAGATATCCTGATCAACTCTCAGGTGGGCAGCAGCAACGTGTTGCACTAGCACGGGCACTTGCCCCAGGTCCAGCAATCATATTATTAGATGAGCCTTTTAGCCATTTAGATAGTAAACTGAAAGATCAGGTCAGAGAAGAAATTGGAGCAATTATCAAAAAAAGTAATACTACTGCCATTATAGTTACACACGATACAGTAGATGCACTTTCTATTGCAGACAGCATTGCTGTTTTAAGAGCAGGTGAATTGCAACAGTTGGATACTCCTCGTGAGATTTACCGAAACCCTGTTAATGCTTATGTTGCACAGTTTTTTGGAAAAGTAAACCTGATTAAAGCCATTGCCGTACGAAATGGCTTTGAGTCTGAGCTAGGCTTTATTCATTCAAATGAAGCAGCAGCAGTTCAAGGGGAGGTAATGCTGAATATTCGTCCAGAAGATATTCAACTCTGCAAGCAGGGGAAAGATAAGTGTAGAGGATGTGTTCAATCGGTTAAATATTGTGGTAGTTGCCAACTAATAAAAGTTGCTACCCCTACTTATGTTATAGAGACTATTACGCACCATGCTAATGACATCAAGATTGGTGATACAGTGTTCGTTAAAGTTGAAGATAAAGGAATGCAAGTTTTGTAGTTGTATAGATTAGGTTCTTAGTTCTGGGTTCTTAGTTCTGGGTTCTGGGTTCCGAGTTCTGGGTTCTGGGTTCCGAGTTCTGGGTTCTGGGTTCCGAG
>JAKSDE010000005.1 GCA_022360235.1 Cytophagales bacterium | reverse complement strand
TCGGGCGTGGCCTGCGCGGCCGCCACCGGATGGGTCGAGGACTGTCTTGCACTTGGCCGCCGCGACGTGCGCAGGGTGTTCGCCACGCAGCAGGGGGCAATGGACTTCGCGGACGTCTGCAACGGTAACGACGACAGGCCCAAGGAAAAGCACGGCGACAATGGAAATCCGAGAGCGGAGCACTCGAAGAAGGCCGATTGTTTGCGGCCACGTCGGAACGAAGCGAACCCAGCGGCGCCTCCTCGGGGAAATGATGACGCCGGCGCTGAGCGTCCTTCGGCCGGCGGCGATGGAAAAGAAGATGCCGAAGCTGATAGTAGCCACGCCGCTGAAATCAGCAGGATGGATGCAAAGAACGCGCGTGATGAACGGGAGACTGCAAAAATCGAGAGCGCTTTCGACTCAGCGGGAACTGGTTCTCCCACCGTCGGTACTAGTAAAGCGGATGCTGCCGAGCCTAGGAGGAGCGATTCGAGGAAACGTCGAAGCCGCTCTGCCGATGGTGAGCGCGAGGCCAGCAGAAACAAAAGAAGAAGAAGATCGTCGCCAAAAAGTGAGGGAGAAAGCAGTGTGAGACGGGCCGCGCCCGTGAGAGAGGCCGAGGCCGAAGAAAATGAACCAGCAGCAGGTCGGCGATGTGAAGCTAAGCTTGCAGCTATGTCGCACCTGCAGCAAGAAAAGGCTGCATCTGGCCATCAAAGCACTCAAAGGGTGCGAGTCTTTTGTCAGGAGTGGCAATACGAGTTTGGATATGCACGAAGATTCCTGTCAGCAACATATTTCGGACTCTGGCGACAGTATCAGGCGCATGGCGTACCTCACAGACACTTTTACGAAATTATTCGTCAAAGTGAACCATGTCATCTGTACTTCGATGTGGAGTACATGAAGTGCTGGAATAGAGAGGCCAATGGAGACGAGATGATCGACATATTGCTTACATTGGTGGATAAGCAGTTAACGTAAGCATATTTTTACTTTTCCATTCATTCAATCTGATTCAAAATTGTTACGTCTATTAATCCCGTTGGGGCAACTATCAACGCTTTAGGAAAAAGAAGAATGTTAGGGATGGCAACTACCTCTATTTTGCAAAGTTTACATCTGGCAAAGTAGATCCTTCGATTCATTTACATAAACATGGGAACTAGGTGTTGTGATGGCAATTGACGAAGTTTCTTTAAAAGATGGACTGAATCCAAACTTTTTATTGCAGGCAGAGATGGAATGTATCTCTTTCTGATAGTTTTGTGCTTGAGATGGACTCCAGCACAGATTCCAAGTTCTC
>JAKSDE010000063.1 GCA_022360235.1 Cytophagales bacterium | reverse complement strand
GGGCTGGAAGAAACAGTAACCATTGCAAACGATCACCTAGTCATATCCGGTCCATTTTCGCAACAAAAAATAGACATGGACCTGGCAGTGGGTAGAGTATCCTATTTCTTTGAGGACCTGCTCTTCAGGAACACGTTTGAAGTGCACCCTGCAAAACCCTATGGTGACATCACGGCGGCCAACTTCTCTACCTGGTACAACGGGTTGGATATGGTGGAAATAGAGCCGATTGGTCCCTGGGAGTGGATTGAGCCCGGTGAGTCCATTTCTTTTGCAGAAAACTGGCAGTTGGTCAATGTGCCCGCATGGACTTGCAATGAAGAAATGATCATCCATGCAGCCGCTTTTAGTGGTCAGGTGGCCGGCTATGTTCCCGCTTACTTCGACCATGCAAGAAATGCCATGGCAGTCAATTCGGTAAAGTATCCCGACCAGTATGCAGCATCAGAAATGATCTCCAACTACCCTGACGGATTGTATGATATGTCACTGACTTCCTTAACAGAGACGGATGGTGAATCCAGCTATCAGCTCTGGATCAATGACAAGATGATCGGGCAATTTCAAAACCCCGAGAGTGAAATTGATTACCAGGAATATTCTTATGAGTGGAAAAGTGTATCTATTAACAAGGGAGACGTCATTCGCGTAGCGTCTATCGCCCACACGAATGGCAAAGTTCCTGAGAAGGATGGAACCGCTTACGCTAGGGGCAGGTGGCGTTCTTTGAGCTTGAGTACTCAATGCAAAAACGATTGAAGTATGCTACTGATGTAACAGCGCAAAAACGGCAAAAACCATCTTACTCTTTACTTTGATGAGATGGTTTTTCCTTTTTAACCTGGATTACCCCTTCATAAATCTCGCTGGTGTCTTACCAATGACCACTATCCAGTAGGCCCCTGTCCAGGTTTTATCAGGCCATTCAAGCACTAAAACAACTGATATCTATTCTCATGTTGCCATACAAGGTTTTGATCAGATTAAAAATCCTTTAGATTTGGATTGACTAAGGTAGGATATGTGCAACAGGTGT
>JAKSDE010000216.1 GCA_022360235.1 Cytophagales bacterium | reverse complement strand
AGGTAGACGATAACGTGATCTAAAGTGAAATAGTTCATTAATGCTGTGATTGTAGTGATTGTATTAATTTTCATGATTTTTACACCTTGTTTAGTTAGACCGAGGTTCTAGGTCTAATGAAAAACAACAAAGGGCGTGAACCTCTACTTCTTAGTTATCGAAGGTACGTCATACCGCTGAACACTGAAGAAGCAAGAGGAACACGCCCTTTGCTCAGGCGCATTCCAGATTTGCTTCCCATCTCTTGTTCAGATTGATTTTGACGTTTTTCGATAAAGAGACAGTAAGCACCCTTTGAGTAGCCTCGCTACTCTTTTGATATTATTACCGCAAATATAACTACTCTTTTGGAAGTATGCAAATTTTTTTAATCTTTTTTCTGTAAAACAAAAATATATTGAATAGTACACCCCAGAGGCTCGTAGTAGTAGAGGGCCCTAAGCAGTCAAGCACCTTACTCCTTCTGAGGCTGCTACAAACATGATGATGCCATCGGAGAAGACGCGGCTGGATAGACCAATCGTAGTAGCACCGCCGAGCATGGTGGCAACATACGTCATTGCCAATACCGATCTACTAAACGACCTTCTGCCAAGGGCGTAGTCGTCAATGGCTTTATTGTTTCTGCCTACATACCAGCCCACCAGTAGGGTGACGAGTAAGAATAGGTAGACGATAACGTGATCCCACGTGAAATAGGTAATTAACGCTGTGGTTGTAGTGATTGTAGAAATAGTCATGATTTTTGCACTTTGTTAGTTAGACCGAGGTTCTGGGTCTAAATGAAAAACAACGAAGGGCGTGAACCTCTACTTCTTGGCTATCGAAGGTATAGCAGACCTTGAGCACCGAAGAAGCAAGAGGAACACGCCCTTTGCTTAGGCGCACTCCTGACTTGCTTCCCATCTCTTGCTCAGGTAATTTGCTATTTTTCGATAAAGAGACAGTAAGCACCCTCTGAGTAGTCGAAACTACTCTTCAGATATTATTAGCACAAATATAACAACACTTTTGAAAATATGCAAATTTTTTTAATCTTTTTTTGTAGAACAAAAATATATTGAATAGTACGCCAGTAGGGGCCTATAGTAGCAGAGGGCCCGAAGTAGTCAAGCATCTTACTGTTTGCCTCCATGGTAGTCACCCGAGGCACCCCTTGGGCTACCCTCCCCTTTCTTATCAAGAGAGCCCTACGTAGCTCTTATTAAAAAATATTGAAAAATTTTTTAGGAAATTTTTTGTTTTTTATTAATCTTTCTTTAACTTAGCTTAATAAAACTTTATCAAAAGATAGTTTAGATTATAAAGCATTAATAAAATTAAATTAAAAACCTAAAAAGTATAAAATTATGAAAAGATTAAAAATATTGCTATTGTT
>JAKSDE010000006.1 GCA_022360235.1 Cytophagales bacterium | reverse complement strand
GCCATGAAGCTTGCGCCCAGCTTCTTCTCTAGCATGGTGCCAACATCAATGCAACCAACTTTCTTGGTAAAACAGCGCTCCTCCTTGCATGCCGGGAGGGCCACGAAGCGTGCGCCAGGCTGCTTTTGCAGCATGGTGCGGTCCTCAGAGCGGATAACGAGCTTTCTTTCACAGCGCTATATGAGGCATGCAGGCAAGGCCGTGAACTTGTCGTCAGGCTGCTGCTGCAGCATGGAGCTGACGTCAACGTTACTGAGTGGGATGGTTGCAGTGCGCTCCATATCGCATGCTGGGCGGGCCACGAAGCTTGCGGTAGGCTACTTTTGTAGCATGGTGCCGACGTCAGCGCGGCCAGCAAAACTGGCGAATCAGCACTTGGCGTCGCAAGCAAAGTTGGCCATAAAGTTTGCGCCAAGCTGCTTCTGCAGTATGGTGCAGACGTCGGCGCAGTTAATAGGGACGGTACTTCACCGCTGCACCATGCATGCTTCCATGGTCATGAAGCTTGTGCCAGGCTGCTGCTGGAGCATGCAGCTGACGTTAATGCTGCTGAGCGCGATGGTTGCACTGCGCTCCACACTGCTTGCGGACAAGGCCAGGAAGTCTTCGTTAGGCTGCTTTTGAAGCATGGTGCTGACGTCAGTGCAGTCAACACAGATGGTCAAACACCTCTGCACCTAGCATGCTGGAGAGGCCATGAGGCTTGTACCAGGCTTCTTCTGCAGCATGGTGCCAGCGTGACCATGAACAATCGCTATGGATAAACCCCGATGGACCTTGCCCCTCGCAAGCACGCATCCCTGCTCTAGCTGCTGTTTGCGCATGGGGCACCCTCACGCTGACAATGCACAGCACCTACGATGCTAGTGCTAAGGACAGCTGCAGTCTAGCGGCCTAGGTCCATCTGTACTGGTCCTTTCACCGCTGCCTTGATCTAACCACCTTGTGCAGTCTTATAGTGCGAGTGCGGTGGTCATCTTATGTTATTATGGCTGTTGGCAGGGCGTGGATTAAACTGTGGTGCGTGCAACTTGTATCCCAGTTGACACATCCTCTGGCAGAAAGACGCCTAGATGGTGCTGATCTGAAGTTGATTGGATGATAGATTGACATTGAGCTACATTTTAGCTTGACACAAGTCAGAAATTCAGCATAACTTGTGAAATACAGGACTGCCTAGCCCATTGCACTTTTACCCTATGGCGTATGATGTTGCCCCTGCAAGGAAAGTCAGCATGTTAGTACTTCTGGCTTGGTAGCAATGGCGGGGTTTCACATGGAGCATGTTGCAGTTTTGCATGCAGGCAGCACTGTGGTGCTATCCTAGTGTGGGAGTCTACTCTCTAATTGCTCTGGAACTCTTGGATGCTGTGCTATGCCATGCTATGCTATGCTAAACTACTCTCACTCGGTGCAGAAGAACTAGTGCAGGAGTCTGATCAATGTTGGCAAATCACTCAAGTTGAATTGAACGGTTTGCTGGGGATAACCAGGCTATTCAAAACTTACCGCTACTGTCGTCTCATTGAATATC
>JAKSDE010000007.1 GCA_022360235.1 Cytophagales bacterium | reverse complement strand
TTGCTTCATAAAGGTGCTTATGGCAGCCTTTGTTGTGTTAAAGACAGATTTCAGGTTAGCGTTCATCACCTCGTCCCATGACTTTTCATCCATACGTATTAACAGATTGTCTCTTGTAATACCAGCATTATTCACCAATATATCCAAACGGCCAAATGCATTCACAATAGCTTGAATGAGCGCTACTGCTGCTTTGTAATCTGAAGCGTCAGAACGATAGCCCTTTGCTTTGACGCCCTTACCTTGTAATTCCTTTTCTAAGGCTTGGGCTTTCTCTACATTAGATAAGTAGGTAAAAGCTACATGGGCACCTTCTTCTGCAAATTTTTCTGTAATAGCCCGACCAATACCCCTCGCAGCACCTGTAATGAGGGCTATCTTACCTTTTAGTTGTTTCATAATGACTTCTCTTAATGTGATTCGTGATATGCTCCCTTGCTCATGCAACTATAGTAGGGGCTTCCTTGCACCTAGTAAGTTCAACAAACTTACCTGCTCGCTACAGCACCTATGCTAATAAGCATCGCTGTAGAGGAAATAGCACTTTGCCTCAGTGCCTCAGCATTTTGTACACTACCCATCGCCCCCAACACCTAAGTGTGTTAGGGATGGAGAATTTTGCGTAATTTGCTAAAATTTATAAGCAAATGTAAAGCTTTTTGGGGAAAGCCCCTATGTTTTTCCAAGCTAACTAATTTTTTCAAAATGAAATTAATAGCGGCTAAACTTACGACCCTATTTTTTTTTCTACCCATTAAAAACTAATTTTGTCTCACAGAGTAACTTCAATAAAAACTTTATAAATAATCTTCGTCTATGGCAGCAAAGTATAATCTTATTGTAATTGGTAGCGGCCCTGGTGGTTATGTAGCAGCCATCAGAGCTGCACAACTAGGTATGAAAGTAGGTGTAGTAGAAAAAGAATCGTTAGGGGGAGTCCGTTTAAACTGGGGGTGTATACCTACCAAAGCACTATTGAAAAGCGCCCAAGTTTTTGACT
>JAKSDE010000027.1 GCA_022360235.1 Cytophagales bacterium | reverse complement strand
CCTGTAGGCAATGATCTAATAGCATTACGTTGGCCTTGGAGGCCTCTCACTTTTCTGTCATTATTCGTCTTCTTTGTAAACGTGCTCTCCGTACGGCCACCCGTCCCAAGTCAGCCTGCTTTCGCAGTATGGCAAAGTTTGAACCGCTATCTACCGCCTTATGTTTTTGGCTGCCCTTTCGGGTAGGTAGCATTCGCTTTTTGGGACCTCCTGTGCCCGCTGTATCCTCGATACGACGGGTTTACCACGTTTACCGCGTGTAAGAAGCACTGGATAGGCTGCTCTCTTTGTACCGAAGCACTGGCGTTTTTCCCAGGAGATATAATATTTCTCCTGGCAGTTGGGTTTGAACCCTAGCTTCTGGATGCGTGTCAGGTGGTTTCGCACCTTTGTAGTCACGGTACTTTAAATTGAGAGTTCACAGCAGTTCAACCTATTTCAGTTTTGCCTTGCCTCCATTTGGTGTCACCTCACTACTTTGGTTGGGCTTTACCAGGCGCTTAGCACAGGGCCATTACTAGCCCTGCACCACCCGGTTGGCAATAGGGTATAAACGCGACCCTATCTCACTATGTGAGTACTTAACAACGTGACACATCGTGTCGCACTATAATCTCTACAAAAGGAAGTTTATCTTTGTAATGCAAATAGGGACTTTCTCTCTTTTTTTCCCATGCTTTTGATAACTTACCGGATAAAATCTTTTCAATCTGTAATCCAATAGGTGTATCAGGGCCTAGCTCTGACTGTACTTGCTGTAAAAAGGTCTGAACTGATCTGTCTTTATACTTTGTAACAATAGGATGTATGCGCAAGAATTCAAAGCTCAATACCATCTGAAAAAGAGATGCACTGAGAAGTTGCTGCTTGTACAATTGGTAACAAGCCTTGGCAAAATCTACATATGCCTCTACCCATAAACACTCCAGTGCGTAGATGACTATTTGCTTTTGCTGTTCGGTAGGACTGCTATCGGCTAGGTAGGCTAAGCAATGTTCTTGATAAGAGCGAGGATGTTTATAGATGGCTATAAAATCTAGCGAGCGAAAGAGCTCTTCAGGACGCTTCCAAGGTCCCACTTTTGTTGCTATGGCTACTATTTTATTAGGAAACGTAACCCACGTCCCCCACTTGCATCCATTGACAGCGATATCTTCAGGTTCTTTGTGCCCCTGGTAACCTAGATGCCTGTGTAAGTACTGCACCCAATTTACCCAATCTCTTTCATTGTCATCAGGTTTACGAGTTGCCTCAACGTGATGGGTAGTAAAAACCATGCTCATACAAAATACAAAGGCTGCAAACCTGATAGCACGTTGTTTGCTTATCATCAATACCATAAGACATAACATAAAGACCACTGTAATACAAGCTCCTCCCTAAATTCAAGGTTCATGCCCTTACAGCAGTGCAAGTTGAATTGATCAAAGGTTCATTTACCGACCCGTATATCTCCTGACCGCAGCATTAGCCCCAAAGTCATGACCTTCCGTTGTAACGCTATTGGCTTGTTCTCCAACCACTTGAGAACTGCTTATAGCAATACCACAATGCCCCGTGGCGTCAGAATAGTTTCGTTTTTCAGCTATAACATCTCCCCGTTTCCAAGGGACCCCGTAACCCATATGCTGCCAAGCAGTAATAGTACAGCTAGAATCAGCCCAGTCCGCAGCCACTAGAGGCCACTGAACATCACCTGGTTTTTTCCTTGGATATACAGGAGCCGTTACCCCAGCTTCCTTCAATACGTCATAAACAAATTTATTGCATTTTTTCGTTCCAGGTGGGAAATTATCTTTTCTCTTATTCGCTGCCCAATCCGTGCTACCCCTATACTTTTCTGCCGTTTTAGCGATAGCCTCGCCCTTTACGATGTTAACATCGTCTTTCATTAGGTTAAAATGCGGTACTTTATTAGATCCTGTTAAATAAAGCAGTAAAGCAACACCCACTAGTTTATTGAAGTTAATCATCATAGCAATCTAAATTGAAAAACTCGCTCAATATTGGAATTTAGTTGCAAGCTGCATAATTATGTATCACAAATCAAGTATTTTACATTTTAGAATAACACATTTAAGCCACTCCCAATTAATTCAGGAATAGTTACAGGTTCAGCCTTGACCATGCTGGTTATCAGTTTATGAAAAATCACTTTTTTCCGCTTAAGCATATTAAACTTGTAAAAAGCTTCTAGAGAGAAAATTTTTTAGAAAAACCTATCATGTAGTAATTAAAGAGATAATAACGGGCACCTATCAAAACAAAAAGCCTGTGCAAGAATTAGAAGGAGATGATCACTTCGCGTTTGAATGACGTACGTAAGATTGTTGCAAAACGTAGTATGGTTTTTGTTTTTAGGAACAATT
>JAKSDE010000121.1 GCA_022360235.1 Cytophagales bacterium | reverse complement strand
TATGCCTTTTCCTAGCACGCTCAGCACCATGGCTCTTTACCACAGCACCAGCTAGGCAGTTTGTAAGCTCTTGCTCTAAAGCGCTTACGGCGGGCCCACCGCCATCTCACTTACAGCATGCAGAGAACATTTCCGTTGTCTGCTTCGTGACACACCCCCCCGGCAGGGGAGCAAAAAGTAAGGGATAAGCACGATAAATGACGAACTTAGCCTGTTGCAAAACGCATCAAAAATAGAATCATCGAGCGTTATTAAGGGGGCCGACTATAATAATGTCTACACCACCAACCTAGCAGGCTATGATAACTATGAAGACAGACTCTCAGATATTCGAGACTCGAAACGCGAATAATTTATACTGTGCGGTCTCCAATGATATAAAAAACCTACAAATGAATCTTCAAGCCATCGTAAGCTAGTTTTATATTATGAGGAAGTTCTTTTGAAATTTCTTTATGCAAACCAAGCTTGTGACTTATGTGTGTCAAGTAAGTCTCTTTGGGTTGGACTTGTTGGGTCAATTCAATTGCCTGCTTCAGATTAAAATGGGCTTTATGTGGCTCCTTTTGTAGTGCATTCACGACTAAAATGGTGGAACCCTTGATTTTTTCTAACGCTTCTTCAGCAATAAAGTTGGCGTCTGTTATGTAGGTAAAATTGTTGAATCTAAAGCCAAAAACGGGTAATCTATAGTGGAGTACTTCTATGGGTAAGACAGTGATATTATCAATAGAAAAAGGTTTATTTTCTATTAGGTTAACTTTAAGCTGCGGTATTCCTGGGTAGACATCTTTAGCGAAAATGTAATTATACGTTTTTTCTAACTGTATAGCTACACTAGTACGGGCGTAGATAGGAAGTGCCTTTTTTTGTTTAAAGTTAAACCCCCTTACGTCGTCCAACCCTCCTGTGTGGTCTTTATGCTCATGGGTAAATAAGAGGGCATCGAGCGAGTTTATCTGCTCCCCAATCACCTGTTGTCTAAAATCAGGACAAGCATCTATGATAATGCTTTTGTTGTTGATAGAGAGGTGAATAGAGCTTCTTAAGCGCTTATCTCTAAAGTCTAAGGAACGGCATACTTCACATCGGCAGACTACTGTAGGCGTTCCTTGTGAGGCTCCTGTACCGAGGAAGGTTATTGTCAAAACTTAAGTTGCTTTTGAATGAATTTTTTGATTAGTATCTCGCTCTCTCCCTGGTTTAGCTAAATCAACTTCAATCTCTTTTATTATATCTATTAAACAATTTATTTTCCCTTCAAGCGTGAAATAGCTATTTACTAAAACGATACGATTATTTTTGAGTATACAATACCCCGCTTGAAATCTCCCCTTTTCATAGCACAGCCTATATCCATATTCACTTAAAGTAGCTTCGAGTTTACGCAAAGAAGCTTTGGTATACCTCATGCCTGCTGGCTTAAGTGTAGTTACGGACTAACTGTAGCAAGCCATCATAGTTCACTGGCTTTTGAACATAAGCATCGAACCCTGCCTCTATAAACTCCTCGGATGTATAGCCTTCTGCATTTCCTGTGACAGCAATTACAGGGATCTTTGCCTTTTTCTTATCGCTCATTCCTCTTATTTCTCCGATACAAGTCATACCATCCCCTTTGGGCATGTTTATATCCAGCAGCACAATTTCATAATCGTCCTTTTCAAGTAATCCTACTACCTTTCTTCCATCCTTTGTAGAGTAAACTTCGTATTCCTGAAATTCAAAAACTTTTCTCGTTAGATTTTGGATAATCGGGCTATCCTCAACAACAAGCACTTTTTTTCTTTTTGATTCTCTATTCTTTTTTGTCATTGTTTTGAAAGTTTAATTTATATCTGTGATTTAAAATAAGATTTATTGAAAACTACGCCTTTCAGTCTTTTTCTTATACGTAAATACTTCCCATATGTTTAGTGCTATTGGCAGCTTTCCTACTTTCAATTTTTTACTCCTCGCTTAAGCTAAGTAAAACTGTATAAGATTAAGATAAAGTAAATTTCTAAAAATAGCGCTACCCTTTACACAGATTACATCTCCTTCCCTCCTCTTGAATTTGGAGACAAAGCTACAAAAAATTAATATATATTCATCTTTTAATTGGAAATAAAATTAGGGATCTGTAGAAAGCTTCAATAATTTTAGATTCCTGCAAAACGCATCAAAAATAGAACTATCGAGCGTTATTAAGGGGCGACTAACTAAAAACTAGGAACCAAGAACTAAGAAGTTATTAAGGGGCGACTCTATAAAATTATAACTGTCGATAAGCTTAAAAAGAAACGATTATTTTTATAGTAACTTCGCTAGAAAATTTTTTATAAAAAAATCTTTTCCCTTGCAAGCAGTCAGAACCATCAAAAAATTATTTATAGCGCTATTTTTCTTCATCTTATCGTTTCTCCTTGCTATAGGAACATACTGCTATTACTACCGAGCGCAGATCATCCAAAAATTTATCGAGGAAGCTAATAAAAAGTTAAAAACCCCCATTCACATCAAAGAAACTGATCTCACTATTTTATCCTCTTTTCCTAATGTAGCCATCGTGCTTAAGGATGTTATCATCGAGGATCACCGAACATCAGTAGATAGTTCACTCATTACAGCTAAGCGCATTGTGTGTACCTTCAACTTGCTAACGCTTTGCAAAGGGCAATATGTATTCAATCAACTTCAGCTAGAACAGGGAAAAATCTATCTCGTTGCTGATCATTCTACTACAATGGAGCTTGATAAGACTGAAAAGGTAATAGAAAGCAATGATACGGTTATTGACTTTACGTTAAAAAAGATAAGACTTAACAACATAGAAATTGTTTATAAGAATACGAAGAAAAATGGACAATATATTATAGAAGCGAAACAGATACGAGCTAGCTTAACTTATGCGAATCAACGATTGGACGTAGATGTAGTAGGAAAAGTCACTATGCGACATATGCAGCTAAAAGACTGGATTTGGACTGAAACTACCCCTGTAGCGCTTCATACTAAATTTAGGTATAATCACGTCTCTAAAACTTTAGCCCTTCAACCTTCGCAAGTGAAGCATGGCCCGTCCATATTTCTCCTACAAGGTAATTGGGAGACTGAAAAAACAGCTTTTATGGACTTGGCTATCAAAGGTATCAATGTGGAGGTACAATCTTTATTGACTTGCTTTCCTAAGCAGTTTTGTCAAAAACTTCATCCCTATCAACTTAATGGCAATGCATCGTTTGACCTCCGTGTCAATAAGCAAGTGGGTAACGCTATAGGTGTACAGGCTCATTTTAAATTGAACAGAGGTACGGTTACACACCCTGTGCTCTCAAAAATGCTACAACTCCATCAAGTCCTTGGACATGTAGTGATTCCTAATGTCAAGCACCTCAAAACAGCTACGATAAGGGTAGATAAATTAAACACTACCCTGGCGCATAGTACACTGGAAGGTAGCTTGGTGTTACATGATTTTGAAAAACTGCATCTTAATGGTTCTATAAAGGCTACGCTTGACTTGCCCTCCCTAGCCATGCTTTTCCCTAGCCGCATGATTACAGAGGTGCAAGGGACGTTATCTACTAATTTAACTATTGACGTACTACTTCAACAACTAATAAGCAAAAATATTGATTATAAACCTATTAACACTTCAGGTGATCTACATCTTCAATCAGTAAGTTTCGTGCTAGAAAAGCCTCGCCTCCATATTAACAACTTAACAGGAAGCTTCCTTTTGAATAATGATGTGCTCGCTATCAATGAACTTGCAGGCCGTGTGGGTCATAGTGATTTTACAGTAAGGGGGCTATTCAAAAACAGTATTCCCTTTCTGGTGGCTCATGAACAACCGATCTATGTAGATGCCCAACTTCAATCAAACTATATTGATCTTAATGAACTTTGGCCTCATAAGGAGCACCTTTCTACACAAGGAGGCATGCGTTCTCAACTCGGTATAGCCCCTTCATGGGTACTGCATCTTGATTGTGCTATAGATCAACTTCACTTTAGACGCTTTGAAGGAAGGCATATCCAAGGTAAAATAGTGGTCAAAGATCAGAAGGCTGTTACTGACAATATAACGCTAGCTATGGCAGGAGGTAAGCTATCTTTAGCAGGAACGGTGGACGCCCAGCAAGGTGATTTGAATATGTATACTGTAGCACAATTGGAGGGAATCTACATCGACAGCTTATTCTACGTATTGGAAAATTTTCACCAAGACTTCTTAACAGACAGGCACTTAAAAGGTAAGCTATTTTCGGATATCGATCTTTCAATGAAGCTTGACAAAAACGGGACGTTTGACTGGAGAGCGTTAGAGGGTAGTGTGGATGTCTTACTCAAAAATGGAGAACTCAATAATTTTGAGCCAATGCAGCAACTCGCTAAGTATGTAGAAGAAGCACATTTAGCAAGGCTCCGTTTTGCAGAACTCAAGAATAAGATTAAGATTAAGGACAGAACGATTCATATTCCCCCTATGAAAGTACACTCGAATATCACGCAAATTCAGGTATCAGGGAAGCATAGTTTTAATAAACAGATAGTGTATAATTTTGTAGTACCATGGAAGAATTTTAAAAAGAAGGATAAAGACAAAATTTTTGGTGAAGTAGAGGATGGCAGATTAGCTGCTATTAATTTATTTCTGAAGCTTCAGGGGGATATCGACAACTATAAGCTTTCTCTGGATACAAAAGCACTGAAGGATAGCTTAAAGGATGCACTGAAAGCACAAAAAAAAGTAATTAAAGAGATAATAACGGGCACCTATCAAAACAAAAAGCCTGTGCAAGAATTAGAAGGAGATGATCACTTCGCGTTTGAATGACGTACGTAAGATTGTTGCAAAACGTAGTATGGTTTTTGTTTTTAGGAACAATT
>JAKSDE010000183.1 GCA_022360235.1 Cytophagales bacterium | reverse complement strand
TTGCCTATCTCCAGGCCTTCTTTTCTGCCTTCTTCCCTACCTTTTTGCTTGCCTATCTCTATGCCTTCTTCTTTGCCAACCTCTCTACCTTTCTGCGTGGCTTCTTCTTGGAGTTTATCAAGAATGGCTATTTCATCTAACCTACTCTTTTCGGCCAAATCATAACTCCTTTGCTCACGATCACTTAAGCCATGATAGTTCAACGCTTCATAGGCCGCCTTGATCTCTAAACACGCCGATAACACACTCAGCTCTTCGTCTGTTGTGAGGGGCGCATGAAGTAAAAAATAATACCACTTTTCCTCTAACGTTAGCTCTTGCAAGCTACGACCCTCTTGTTTTAAAAGCTCTTCAAACTTGGGAAGCTCCACAAAAGTAAAGAAGATTTTATCTAAGTCATTTTCCCCGGTTTGACCGTCTAAGGTACAATGTTCGGATTTATAAGCTTTTTTGTTGGGGAAAACAAGATAGTCGGCAATGGCCAAAAAAATAACCTCTTTCAGTTCTTTATATTGATCTGCTTGGTTCATTTGAGAAATATAGGCCTTGGAAGCATAATACTGTGCCCGCGCCTCAAAACCTGCTTGGCTGGCTACTTGCATCTCCACGATATAGTAGGCTCCTTCTCGGTCTTGACACATTACATCCACCGCACTTTGTTTCTTAGAAGCTAGCTCCGGATCTTGGACCGTCTTTAAGAAATCTAAGTCCTGAGTGGGGGAGGAGAGTTGATTTTGTAGCACCGTGTTTAAAAAGCTTATTAATATTTTTTATGCTTTTCGTTGCCAAAAATATGCTTAAAAGCAAAGTCATTCTTGGGATCTAAAAAACGTTTTATCATGCTTGTAGTAATTCCTGTTGTTTAGGCAATGTTTCTGGGCTGCAATTTACGACTTTTGGGGTATTTCTAGAAGTTTTTTGTCTTTTTAAGCGCTGAAAGATAAGTTCTTAGTTGCTAGTTCTAAGTTCTTAGGTCGTGTGGATATTGGATAGTAGTAGGGCTTTCTAATGTTAACACGATCTAGTCACTTGTAAGTGTAAAAACACCGTATTGAATACTTGTTAAGGGCCGACTAAATAAAAAATTTAGCATCAACCTATTTTGAAACAAGCCAAGCTTTATGTTATTTTATTTACGAAAAATAGAACGCGCTAACTGACAGTAATGAAAGAGCTCAGTCACCTCAATAAATATTTACTAAAATACAAGTACCGCCTCCTAATAGGAACGGTTTTTATCGTTATTGCTAACTTTTTTGCTATTCTCCCTGCCCAGTTTGTGAGGAATGCCTTTAATCTTGTGAAAGAATCGATTCATAGCTATCAGCTTTTTGATGGATTTAGCCTACAAGAAGCTATCTATCAAGTTTTTGTTGGGGGAATAGTCACTTACGGCGTGTTCATCTTAGTAGCAGCAATCATCAAGGGTGCGTTTTTGTTTTTGGTACGGCAAACAATCCTCGTAATGGCTAGACGTATTGAGTATGATCTTAAAAATGAGCTTTATCAACATTACCAAACTTTACCTCTAAGTTTTTACAAGAGAAATAGCACAGGCGATCTCATGGCGCGCATTTCAGAAGATGTAAACAGAGTGCGAATGTATCTTGGCCCTGCCATTATGTTTGGATTAAATTTGATCACCCTCTTTTTAATGGTCATTCCTTATATGTTTACGATTAATGTAAAGCTCACCCTTTATTCGCTCATCCCCTTACCCATTTTATCAGTTACTATCTATTATGTGAGTCGTTCTATCAGCCAACGCTCTGAGAAAATACAAAGAAAATTTTCCCAACTTGCTACGTTTGTACAAGAAGCTTTCTCTGGCATTAGAATCTTAAAATCTTTTGCGAGAGAAGAGGCCTCCCTAGAAAAGTTTACCATCGCATGCAATGACTATAAGGAAAAAGCACTCCACTTGACGCGCGTCAACGCACTATTTTTTCCCTTAATGGTAAGCATGATCGGCTTGAGCACCATCCTCAACGTGTTTGTGGGTGGAGAAGAGGTGACCAAAGGAGCCATTACGCCTGGCAATATTGCTGAGTTTGTTATATACATGAACTTACTCAGCTGGCCTGTCACTTCGGTAGGTTGGATAACAAGCCTCGTTCAGAGAGCAGTAGCTTCCCAAAAAAGAATTAATGAGTTTCTCAGCGAACAAAATCCTATTGTTTCCCAGAAAGCATTAGATAAGCAGCTAGCTGGTACTATTACCTTCCAAAACGTAAGTTTTACCTATCCTGATTCGGGCATCCAGGCGTTACAAGCTGTCTCTTTTACAGTGCCTGCTGGCGAATCTATAGCTATTATTGGCACTACAGGAGCAGGTAAAAGCACGATTGCCCACTTACTCTGTCGTTTATATGACGCTACGGCTGGCAAGATCACCCTTGATGGATGGCTTATTCAGCACTATGCAGTTCCTTCACTGAGAAAACAAATAGGCTATGTACCACAAGATGTTTTTCTCTTTTCCGATACGATTAAAAACAATATCGCTTTCGGCATGGACCAGGCAACAGAAGAAAACATTACCCAAGCTGCTCAAGAAGCTGATATTTATGAAAATATCCAGCGTTTCCCCAAAAAAATGGAGACAAGACTGGGAGAAAGAGGGGTAACACTTTCAGGGGGACAAAAGCAACGGCTTACGATTGCCAGAGCACTGGTACGAAATCCCCCCATACTGGTCCTAGATGACGCGCTTTCTTCGGTCGATACGAAAACGGAGCAAAGAATTCTTCAAAAAATAAAGCACGTGATGAAGGGAAAAACTGTGATTATCATCTCTCATAGGGTGTCTGTTGCTAAACTAGCGAAACAAATTTTGGTATTGGATGCAGGGAGGGTCGTAGAGCAAGGTAATCATAAAAGCTTACTAAAAAACAAGGGCTTTTACTATACACTACACAAGAAGCAACTCGTGCAGTCTGAGTTGCGAGTTCCTAGTTCTTAGTTCTAGGGTGGTAAATTTCTCAAAATATTACTAATTTTGTCGTAGCTTTGTTCTGCTTAACCTATCAAAAGGCTAGGAAGGATGTCTTAAGCATTATACGCAGGAAAAGCGAGTAAGCTTACAAACTTTTTTTGTAGTACTAACGTACTTAACAAGTTAATAGAATAGTGAGTACGAGTACGTCGTGTCGACTCAATAGATTTATGAAGATAAGAGAATGTTTTGGTTTGAAATTATTATAGTGCTTTTAGCTATTTTTATTGGGGCTCGCTTAAAAGGAATTGGCTTAGGGGTAATGGGAGGACTAGGTTTAGCCATTCTGACCTTTGGTTTTCATGTACCGCCTACTTCTCCCCCGGTGGATGTGCTGCTTATCATCATGGCTGTAGTCACAGCAGTGGGTATTTTAGAAAGTGCAGGAGGACTACGTTATCTAGTTATATTAGGAGAAAAAATAATCAGAAAACATCCTCGTCAAATTACATTCATAGGGCCTCTTGTCACTTACTTATTCTCATTTTTAGCAGGAACAAGTCATATTTGTTATTCCATATTACCTGTAATAGCCGAGGTTGCAAAAGAAACGGGTATAAGGCCTGAACGTCCTTTATCAGTTTCTGTAACTGCTGCTCAACAAGCGGTTACAGCAAGTCCTATATCAGCTGCTACGGCAATCTTAGTTGGTCTCTTGAGTCCTTATGGTATAGAGTTAGCTGATATTCTTAAGGTTTGTGTGCCTGCTACCCTAGGTGGAGTAATAGTAGCCACTATTATTGCTAATAAAATGGGTAAAGAATTGCATGAAGATCCTGCCTACTTAAAGAAAGTGGGGCTTTCTCAAAAAGGGCAAGAACGACAAGATGCTATTAACTATCCAGTAGTATCAACTTCAGCAAAGCGATCGGTTGTTTTACTTATGATAGGAATTTTGCTCATTGTATTGTTTGGTTCCTTTAAAGGACTTAGGCCAACTTGGGAAGTTAATAGAGAAGTAGTTGTGATGAACATGACTGTAATTATTGAAATCATCATGTTGGCTACTGCGGCGCTCATCGTCTTACTATGTGGCGTAAAGCCCACTAAGATCGTTAAAGGGCATGTCTTCATTGCAGGTATCCAGGCTGTGATTGCCATTTTTGGAATTTCGTGGTTAGGAGATACTTTTTTTGCTCAAAATACAGTTCAGATTATGCATATAGTTCAAGCATATATCACAGCAGCTCCTTGGCAATTTAGTATTTTCCTTTTTCTGTTGTCTGTTATAGTAGTGAGTCAAGCAGCTGCTATCCGAGCATTAGTGCCTTTAGGAATTTCTCTAGGAATACCGGCAGTTGCTTTAGTGGCTATGTTTCCAGCAGTCAATGGCTTATTTTTTATACCTAATCATCCTGCTATACTTGCTGCTATTAATTTTGATCGTACAGGTACTACTCGGATTGGGAAGTTTATCTTGAATCATAGTTTCATGGTACCTGGGCTAGTAGCTACTACTACAGCTGTTTTGCTTGGCTTTGGCTTAATCAAGCTACTGTTCTAGTTTGTTTAAAAGTTTTCTTACCCAAGCCCTCAACCCATGGGAACGTATAGAGAACGTAGGTTGTTAAAGTTCAGCTAATACAGATATTCCCCCTTTCATTTGTTCTCTAAGCTTCACTTTCACTTTAGCATTTAAGGGTAAAAAGACATCTACTCTAGAACCAAATTTAATAAAGCCACATTCTGCTCCTTGTTTTACTTGTTCACCTTGTGTGGGATAGAATTTGATTCTTCGTGCTATAAAGCCTGCTATTTGGCGGAAGAGGATTTGCAGTTTATTCTGATTTTCAATTACTATGGTAGTTCGTTCGTTTTGGGTACTCGATTTCGGGTGCCAAGCTACCCAGTATTTTCCTGGGTGATACTTAAAAAACTTAATTACTCCTGAGATAGGATTTCTATTCACATGGACGTTGAATGGAGACATAAAAATGCTTATCTGTATTCGATGTTCTTTAAAGTATTCTGCTTCATAGACTTTTTCTACCGAGACGACTTTTCCATCTGCTGGTGCTAGTACGTATTTTTCATTCACCTGTATTTCTCTGTCGGGATTACGGAAGAAATACATGATCCAGAGATAGAAGATACTACTTATACCTATCAAGAGAATAGGTATTTCCCTCCTCGGGGAAAAAAATTTGATTACTATAAAATTACCTATTACTAGCAGTATTAAGGTGATTAGTACAATATTTCTTCCTTCTTTATGAATATACATTATATAGCTGCTTTTCAAAAGCCACCTCGGTATTTGTAGGTTTTAGCTACTTTATCAATAGCCACCATGTAAGCTGCAATCCTCATAGGGACCCGATAACTCTCAGAGGCTTTGTAAACTTTACCAAAGGCTTCTTTAATGGTTCTGTCCGACCTACGATTTACCCGTTCTCTACTCCACTTGTAGCCCAAGCGATTTTGTACCCATTCGAAGTAAGACACGACTACTCCTCCTGCATTCGCTAAAATATCAGGTACTACTGTAATACCTTTTTCATTGATAATGCTATCTGCCTTTGCTGAGGTAGGTCCATTAGCACCTTCTACAATAAGTTTTGCTTGTATTT
>JAKSDE010000356.1 GCA_022360235.1 Cytophagales bacterium | reverse complement strand
TCTTGTAGGCCTTTTGCTAGCACGCTCAGCACCCTGGCTCTTTACCCCAGCACCAGCTAGGCAGTTGGTAAGCTCTTCCTATAAAGCGCTTACGGCGGGCCCACCGCCATCTCATTTACAGCAGGCAAAGAACGTTTTCGTTCTCTACTTCGTGACACACAGAACCCGGAACTCGGAACTATGATTTACCATGGCTGAAGCCCACATATTGCTGAGCAATTTTTTCAGAATATTATCTAAAAAATACTGACATTCTGTCATTTTTTTCTTAACTTTGTAGTCCACTAGCAATAGTTAAAAAATAGTTAATCGCTGAATATCAACTCATTAGTTAATGGATGTTAAAGTATTAGTGAAAGATAAAGGCTTCTTACAGGAAAAAAATACGACCTGTGAAGCCGTAAAATTTACCCAAGAAAGAAACACAGGAAACAAGCGAAAGCTTTACATAGAAAGCTATGGCTGTCAGATGAATTTCTCCGATAGTGAGATTGTCACTGCTATCATGCAACAGGAAGGGCTTGATACGACCGTGCGTTACGAGCAGGCTGATGTTATTTTTATTAATACATGTGCTATCCGTGAAAAGGCTGAGCAAACTATCAGAAATCGATTAGCGCAGTTTCATCAGTTAAAGAAAGATAAGCCGGGATTGATCATCGGCGTACTAGGTTGTATGGCTGAAAGATTAAAGGCAAAGTTATTAGAAGAAGAAAAAGTCGTTGATCTTGTGGCTGGCCCAGATGCTTACCGTGACCTTCCCCAACTAGTCAAAGAGGTGGATGATGGCCAAAAGGCAGTGAATACCTTTTTGTCGAGAGAAGAAACGTATGCAGATATTAGTCCTATTAGGCTCAACTCGAATGGTGTCACCGCCTTTATTTCTATTATGAGAGGGTGTGACAATATGTGTTCTTTTTGTGTCGTGCCCTTTACACGTGGTAGAGAACGCAGCAGGGATCCTCACTCTATTGTGAAAGAAGCAACAGCGCTATTTGCCCAGGGATACAGAGAAGTAACGCTACTAGGCCAGAATGTAGACTCGTACAAGTGGTCTCTTAATGCATCCTATAAGGGGAAAAGACAGCTTGCAAAGGAAGGCGAAAACTTTGCCCAGTTACTAGCGCTAGTTGCTGAGGTACACCCAGACTTAAGGGTACGTTTTTCTACTTCGCATCCCAAAGATATTACGGATGAGGTGCTATACACGATGAAGCAATATGAAAACATTTGTAAGTACATTCATCTTCCTGTGCAGAGTGGCAATAGCAGGATACTCAAGTTGATGAATAGGACGTATAATAAAGAATGGTACTTACATAAGATTGATGTAATTAGGGATATTCTAGGCGAAGACTGTGGCGTTTCTTCGGATATGATCGCTGGATTTTGCTCAGAAACCGAAGAAGAGCATCAAGAGACACTTTCGCTGATGGACTATGTGAAATACGATTTTGCTTATATGTTTTATTACTCAGAACGACCAGGTACACTTGCTGCAAGAAAGTATCAAGATGATGTACCTTTAGCCGTGAAAAAGAGAAGGTTGAACGAAATTATAGAAAGACAACACAAACATTCCTTGGAAAGAAACAAAAGGGATTTGAACAAAGTACATAAAGTGCTGATTGAAGATTATTCTAAGCGGTCTAAAGACTATTTACAAGGAAGAAACACGGCTAATAAAGTAGTTGTTTTTCCAAAGGGACCTTATAGCAAAGGTCAATATGTACATGTCTTGGTAAAAGATTGCACAGCCGCTACCTTATTAGGGGAAGTGCAGCAAAAAGAAGTGAATACTAATAATAAATCAAAAGCTACCAATGGATAAAGTTTCAGGTTTGTCAACTGTCTTGTCCTGAAATAAATGAATCAATGATAGCTTACAGATACCCATAGAGATGAAGTAGTGGTTTATAGCGCACTCAATTAGAGGGTATTAAGGAGTAAGTTCTTTAAAATCTTGAAATATACTTATGCAAGAAGCTGAAATACAACGCATTAAACAAAAATTTGGCATTATAGGAAATGCAAAGGCACTGAATCGTGCTATTGAAATAGCTGCCCAAGTCGCACCTACAGAGATGACCGTATTAATTACAGGGGAAAGTGGGAGTGGGAAAGAGTCTTTTTCAAAAATTATTCACACCTTAAGTCCTTATAAGCACGGGCAGTTTATAGCTATTAACTGTGGTGCTATACCAGAGGGAACGATTGACTCTGAACTCTTTGGTCATGAAAAAGGGGCTTTTACAGGAGCTACCGAAGTAAGAAAGGGCTATTTTGAAGAAGCGAATGGGGGAACTATCTTCTTAGATGAAATCGGAGAAATGCCTTTAGGCACGCAAGCCCGGCTGTTACGGGTACTCGAATATGGAGAGTTTATCAAAGTAGGTTCTTCTAAAGTTCAAAAGACAAAAGTACGCGTCGTAGCAGCAACGAATGTAGATTTGTTAGAAGCCGTTGAGCAAGGTAAGTTTAGAGAAGACCTGTACTACAGACTCAATACAGTACCGTTACACGTCCCCCCCCTTCGAGAAAGAGGCGAAGATATCTTTCTCTTATTTCGTAAGTTTGCCGTTGACTTCGCTGATAAGTATTATGTCAAACCTATCAGGCTCACAGAAAAAGCCAAAGAAGTGCTTCTACAACAGCAGTTTGAGGGGAATATCCGTCAACTCAAAAATTTGGTAGAGCAAATATCTGTTTTAGAAATTGATAAAAACATTTCAGAAGCAAAGCTTGTTAAGTATTTACCCAAAGAAAGACGTAACTTGCCTATGCTCTATGAGGGAGAAGGAGAACGCTTTTCTGAAAGAGATATCTTATATAAAGTGCTGTCCGATATGAGGAAAGATGTCAATGAATTGAAGCAGCTCGTTTTTGAGTTATTCAGTAACGATACACAAGGGAACAAACTTCTTAAAGCGCATCCTACACTTTTTAAAAGCATCAATAGCATTGAAGAAGCAGCGCCAGAAAATTTGGAGGTGATCGATGCTGTTACTGAAGTGAATACGAAAAATGCCCTTAAAAAAATTCCCCTTGTACATGAAACAGAAGAAGAAAGCTTATCGATAGCAGATAAAGAAAAAGAACTGATCATGAAGGCATTGAATAAACACGAAAGTAAAAGAAAACTTGCTGCGCACAGCTTGGGTATCTCTGAAAGAACGCTATATAGAAAGATAAAGCACTATGGTATTGCTCGTTAAGAAAATTTTTAACTATAGCCTTTTAAGTGTTGTAATAACATTGATTTTTCAAAGGTGTGCTGTCTATTCGTTTTCAGGCATTTCTTTATCGCCAGAAGTAAAAAATTTTTCTATAAGAAGCTTTAGTGTTGATGTAGCGGGAGGAGGTAGTGACCTTGGTGAAGAATTCACGAATCGCCTCAGAGACGAACTTTTACAAAGAACTAGTTTGAGTCAATCGAGTGTAGATGGAGATATCCAGTTTCAGGGAAGTATTAAAGAATTTAAGTATACGCCCATAGCTCCTAGTGCAGGGAGCAATGATGCAACCCTCACAAGACTTACCATCACTGTAGAAGTTACGTATACCAATCCTTATAACAAAAAATCTCAGTGGAAAAAAAGACGATTTTCGCAATACGCAGATATGTCTTCTACAGCAACTATTGATACAGAGCAAAATAGGTTGGTCAAAGAAATCTTTGATAAACTCATCCAAGATATATTTAATGCATCTGTGGCTAGTTGGTGACCAGGTTTAATCAGAATCCTTACGTGCATTTGATGCCTCTATTTTTATGAAAGAAGAAAACCTCATAAAACTTATACAAAACCCTCACAACATCGCTTCTGAAGAGGTAGAAGCGCTGAAGCAACTATGCAATGATTATCCTTATTTTCAGGCAGTTTATACATTGATCGCCAAAGCTTATTATGATGCAGACCGGCCTGGTATTGAGCCAGTCATACAACTAGCCGCCATCTATGCGACTAATCGCAGTCATTTGAAACGCCTCCTAGAAGAGGAGGTGGTTGCTCCTACGCCCGAAGAAGCAACTATCGATGAAAATTTAAAAGATGAGGATGAAACAGAAGCACAGAATTTTATCAATGGGTACATCAATAACATTCGTAAAAAATCTAAAAAGACCATTAATAAACAAAAAAGCTTAGCACAAATACATATTATAGAAGAATTTGTCCGAAAGAATTTACGTTTTACGCCTGCTTCGCTCAAAGATCTTCCGTCTGAAGACTTCCAAACTGATCTAGCCAAAGAGAGTACGACCTTTCATGATGAACTAATTACCGAGAATTTAGCGGAAATTATGAGCAAGCAAGGCAAAATACAGCGGGCTATCGAGATTTATAATAAACTTTTGTTGAAATTTCCAGAAAAGAAAGCTTATTTTACTTCTAAGATTATGGCGTTAAAAAACGAAAAATAATGTTTACATTTCTTACGACACTGATAATTATTACTGCCATACTTTTAATACTCATTGTTTCGATACAGAACGTGAAGGGAGGAGGCTTATCTAGCCAATTGGGGGGGGCAAGTACGAATCAGCTGATTGGTGTGAAGAAAACAAGTGACTTACTTGAACAAATTACGTGGGGGCTTGCCATCACTATTTTTGTGCTTACACTAGCTACCTCTCTCTATATAGATAGCGGCCAGAATGAAGGAAAAATGCCAAGTAGTCCAAACATTGAAAGAGCACAAGAGCACAATGCATTACCTTCGCTTACCCCTAACGTGGATGAAGAAAGTAGGGATGCAGCGCATGAGGAAGGGAACTAGGATTGGCAAACTTGGAATTTGAAATTCAGCACGCGAATTGCTACAGGGTAAACGTCACTCGCGTTCTACCTCTTCGTGATCGAACTTTATATAAGGTCTGATGATTAAGCGTGTACCCCTATCATAGGTAAAATAATTCCAGATCCAGTTAGCCAAAATAACGAGTTTATTTCTAAAACCAGTAATAGAAAAGAGGTGTACGAACATCCAAATTAGCCAAGCAAAAAAGCCACCAAAGCGAATACCTCCTGGAAAGTCTACTACAGCTCTATTTCTTCCTATAGTAGCTAAAGAGCCTTTATCAATATATTTAAAAGGCTGAAGTTGTTTACCTTCTTCAACCATTCTTATAAGGTTTTTAGCAAGTAGCTTACCTTGCTCAATAGCTACAGGAGCTACCATGGGATGTCCTTTGGGATGTTGCTCACTCACCATCGCTGCCACATCGCCAATCGCAAAAATATCTTCATAGCCTTGCACACGATTATAAGCATCTACCAATATTCTACTGTTTTGGATAGCTTCTGGCCGCAGCCCATCAATAATGTTACCTTTCACGCCTGCTGCCCAGATAAGCACTTTACTAGAGAGTGTTGTTCCATCTTCTAAAGTTACCTTCTTACCATCATAATGTTTTACAAGTTTGTTGAGTATTAGCTGTACCTCGAAATGCTGCAAGTATTGGGAAGCCTTTTTAGAAGCATGCTCAGACATCGTGCCTAGAAGTCTAGAAGTTGCTTCAATCAAATAGATGCGCATATTTTTAAGATCGAGTTCTGGATAATCTCTAGGGAGGACGTGCTTTTTTAATTCCCCGAGTGCACCTGCTACTTCGATACCCGTAGGCCCTCCTCCTACGATGACAATATTTTTAAGTGCCTCTTGTTCTTCTTGATCACTTTCTAGCACTGCCTTTTCAAAATTCTGTAACATATGACTTCGAAGATCGAGGGCTTGGGGAATCTGCTTTAAAGGAAAGCTGTTAGCCTGAATAGACTTGTTACCGAAATAGTTTGTCTTCGAACCATTGGCAATGACTAAGTAGTCATAATCGAGTTCACCAAGGGTAGTGCTGATCGTATTCTTTTCAGGATGAATATGGTTTACTTCAGCCATTCTGAAATAAAAATCAGGACATTCCTCTAAAATTCTGCGTAAGGGTGCTGCAATAGCATCGGGCTCCAGCCCTGCTGTAGCAACTTGATAAAGTAGCGGCTGAAAGGTGTGGTAGTTGTGCTTATCAAATAGCACAAGTTGTACTTTACTATTGTATAAGCTTTTAATGAGTTGCATGCCGCCAAACCCCCCACCAATAACTACAACTCTCGGTTGGTTGGTAGAAGGAATATTAAGCCTGTTTTGATACATATAGCCTACTAATTTTAGGTTGTGAGTTCCAGTCTTGTAGATCTGTTAAGTATACTTTACCTTCTTATATTTTTTCCCTTTTATTTGCTCGAGCTAGTGCAGGGAAGGATAAATCTAAAGCAACAAACTGCTTCAAAAACTGTATATCATTTTCTGTAAATAGACGTAAGTCATTGATCTGGTATTTCAGCATAGCGATGCGTTCTATCCCCATACCAAAAGCAAAGCCCGTATAAGCTTGTGCATCCATATTACAATTTTCTAATACCTGTGGATCGACCATACCTGCCCCTATAATCTCTACCCACCCTGTGTATTTACAAACATTGCATCCTGCTCCTTTACAAATCCTGCAGTTAATATCCATCTCTGCACTTGGCTCTGTAAAGGGGAAGTAAGAAGCTCTAAAACGCGTTTTTGTATCTTGGCCAAACATTTCTCTGGCAAAATAGAATAACGTCTCTTTAAGGTCAGCAAAGCTTACATGCGTATCAATATACAACCCTTCCACCTGGTGAAAAACGCAATGGGTTCGTGCAGAAACAGCTTCGTTACGAAAAACCCTTCCTGGCGAAATAGTTCGAATAGGAGGTTGCTGGCTTTCCATGACACGCACTTGCACAGAAGAAGTGTGAGTCCTTAAAACGATTTCAGGGTCTTGAGAGATAAAGAAAGTATCCTGCATGGCGCGTGCTGGATGATGCTTAGGAAAGTTGAGCGCTGTAAAATTATGCCAATCATCTTCAATTTCTGGTCCTTCAGACACATTGAATCCTATTCTTTTGAATATCGCTACTATTTTAGCCTGCGTAATCGTTAACGGATGCAAAGCGCCTATGCCGTCGGCGGGAGGAGGTAAGGTAAGATCTTCTATTTCTTGACACGCTTCTACTTCTTTTGTTGTTTGATTAAGTTGTGCAGTGAGTTCTTTAAACTTCTTTTGCGCCGTATTTTTAAGGTTATTTAATAAAATACCTGCCTCTCTTTTTTTCTCAGGCGTTATATCTTTTAAGCCCGCAAAAAGTTTTGCAATAACACTTTTTCTAGAAATAAATTGTAGGCGGAAGGCTTCTAGGGCTTCCTGATTTTTAACGTTGAAATTCTCAATTTCAGCCTTGATGGCTTTTACTTTTTCAAGCATGAAAGTTTTTAGTTCCTAGTTCCTGGTTTCGATAGGGGACTGTAGAAAACACGCCTTTCCCCGTCAAAAAGTTGCTCGATAGATCTCCTTGACTTTTA
>JAKSDE010000008.1 GCA_022360235.1 Cytophagales bacterium | reverse complement strand
AGATTCTGGCTTGTGTGTGAGTGCTGAGTACAGCAGTTGGTGGTTATGCCCAGTAGTGAGTGGTGAGGTGTTGTCGCCGTTGTAGGCCCCCTGTGTTCTGACCCTGATGTGGAATCCAGGGCGGGGGAGATGTAATGTATAGCCTTACATGGGTACGTTGACCCATACATGTGTCACCAGCATGTGCACGGTACAGGCACCACAGGCCAGTACATACTGCCAGTGCCTTTGACAGGGACTGACCTTACATTTAGTTCTAGGCTTTAGTTAACACTCAGACTCATTCACTACACATCCAACGTCATCTTCTTTGGGCGCGAGGGTGCGTCCTGCTCCGCCAGTGCTTTGCCCGCCAGCTTGCCTGGCTCTTCAACGTTAAAGGCACTGCCCTGTAGGAACGGGGCAGTCCTGGATCTGAGCTGTCGTGATTGGGAGCCCAGCAATGCCGTGAAAGCACCCGCAGAAGGCTCTGGGGGCTCCTGAGAGATGTGGAGGCAGTGACATGGCTGGTTGTGCGGCGGGGGGTTCCACATGCAAGGTGGGCTGGGCGTGGTCAATGGGTGTCGGTGGTCCACCCTGCCTGTAAGTGAGCAGTTTCTGCGCTGCTGACAGACAGTGATGTAGGGGGCAGCGGACAATGGTCCCATTGTGCGAGAACTTTAGTGCTCCAGCCACCAAGTGGTCAGCCCTATTGACTTGGGTGAGCCTATCATAGTTCCATTAATCAAGCGGTCACCTGCTGCAGAGGATATTGGTCTCAAGCAGGAGCAAAGCATGAGGGTGCTTCATAATCCTGAGCCTTGACACGAGAAATTGGACCCCCTGGCCGAAGGAGATCTTGACGGGCTAGTCCACTGCCCACACATACGGGGTAGGCTAGGCTGCCCCCACTGCCATGAAGCTGCCACAATCACCTCGAAACACATGCCGGATAGGTAGGTGGGCTGCCTTGGCAGTTGCTTCATCCATGGTTGTCATGAACGACCCGATGTCAGCAACACCCAACAGTTACGTTCCCCCCAGTGCCACCGGGGCTACCGCCTAGTTTGATCCCCACACCAACACATAATGCCGGTCTTCCAACAACGTGGCCCATTCGGGTGCAGGCCCCAGCTCTGGGCCCACAGCCACCAACTTGGGACCCAAATTACATGGCACTTTGATCTGTGGTGTACCCGGCCCAGTTTCATACATCCCCGAGGTGGGTGCAAGCCCTCCGGTGATTGTCTAACCAGCAGCCACGGCCGTGTGTGCACCAGGTACTAATGCATTCCCTGGCACAACTGGCAACACTGCGACTTGCCCAACTGCAGTTTGAGGCACGAACGAGACCCCACTCTACAATGCCGGCTACTGCAAAACAGCACTCACACCCTGGTGTTCCGGGATCATCTCCACCTCCCCCGGGAGACTACGCCCGGCATTGCCGACTGGAGCCAACTGAGACTCGGGTGGTACCAGCAACGGGCCCATGGTCGGTT
>JAKSDE010000270.1 GCA_022360235.1 Cytophagales bacterium | reverse complement strand
TACTGATCCATCGACGGGCTGTACCGCGATGATTCAAGTAGAAGTAGAACAAGATGTTACCCAGCCCGGTGCTACGGCTGGTGTGAGTGGGTTGTTAACCTGTACCACTACGAGTGTTACGTTAGAAGGTGCTTCTTCCACAAGCGGTGTGGCTTATTCGTGGGAGGGCCCTAATGCCTTTACTTCCTTGGAACAGAATCCATTGGTATCCGTTCCCGGTCTTTATACGCTTACCGTGACGAATCCTACGACAGGCTGTACTTCAACAGCACAAGTAGAGGTGGAGCAGGATGTTACCGAACCGGTTGCTACGGCTGGCGTGAGTGGATTACTAACCTGTACCATCAACAGTGTTACGTTGGAAGGTTCGTCATCCACCGTTGGCGTGACGTATTCGTGGTCAGGTCCTAATGCATTTACCTCCTTGGAACAGAATCCTACAGTATCCGTTCCCGGCCTTTATACGCTTACAGTGATGAACCCTTCGACGGGTTGTACTTCGTCAGCGCAGGTAGAGGTGGAGCAAGATGTTACCGAACCGGTTGGTACGGCTGGCGTGAGTGGATTGCTAACGTGTACCATTATGAGTGTTACGTTAGAAGGTTCGTCTTCCACCATTGGCGTAACCTATTCATGGGAGGGTCCTGGTGCCTTTACTTCTTTAGAGCAGAACCCCGTGGTATCAGCTCCTGGTCTTTACACGCTTACCGTGACGAACCCTTCGACGGGTTGTACTTCGACGGCACAGGTAGAGGTGGAGCAAGATGTTACCGAGCCCGGTGCTACGGCTGGCGTGAGTGGGTTGCTGACCTGCACCACTACGAGTGTTACGTTGGAAGGTTCGTCTTCTACAAGTGGTGTGGCCTATTCATGGGAGGGTCCTAATGCCTTTACTTCTTTAGAGCAGAATCCTGTGGTATCAACACCTGGTCTTTACACACTTACCGTGACGAATCCTACGACAGGCTGTACTTTAACAGCACAAGTAGAGGTTGGGCAGGATGTTACAGAGCCGGGAGCTACAGCCGGTGTGAATGGATTGCTGACCTGCACTACCACAAGTGTTACGTTAGAAGGTGCTTCTTCCACAAGCGGTGTGGCTTATTCGTGGGAGGGCCCTAATGCCTTTACTACTTTGGAACAGAACCCATTGGTATCCGTTCCCGGTCTTTACACGCTTACAGTGACTAACTCTTCGACGGGTTGTACTTCAACAGCACAGGTAGAGGTGGAACAAGATGTTACGGAGCCGGGAGCTACAGCTGGCGTGAGTGGATTGCTGACCTGTACCACTACGAGTGTTACGTTGGAAGGTTCGTCTTCTACAAGCGGTGTGGCCTATTCTTGGGAGGGTCCTGGCGTCTTTACTTCTTTGGAGCAGAACCCTGTGGTATCAACACCTGGTCTTTACACGCTTACGGTGACTAACTCTTCGACGGGTTGTACTTCAACAGCACAGGTAGAAGTGGAGCAGGATGTTACAGAGCCGGGAGCTACAGCCGGTGTGAGTGGATTGTTAACGTGTACCACTACGAGTGTTACGTTAGAAGGTGCTTCTTCCACCGTTGGCGTGACCTATTCTTGGGAGGGTCCTAATGCCTTTACTTCCTTGGAACAGAACCCTGTGGTATCCGTTCCTGGCCTTTACACACTCACGGTGACGAACCCTTCGACGGGTTGTACTTCAACAGCACAAGTAGAGGTGGAACAAGATGTTACAGAGCCGGGAGCTACGGCTGGCGTGAGTGGATTGCTGACCTGTACCACTACGAGTGTTACGTTAGAAGGTGCTTCTTCCACCATTGGCGTGACGTATTCTTGGGAGGGTCCTGGTGCATTTACTTCCTTGGAGCAGAACCCGTTGGTATCCATTCCCGGCCTTTACACGCTC
>JAKSDE010000212.1 GCA_022360235.1 Cytophagales bacterium | reverse complement strand
ATCTATGACCACACCCTCTAACGATGGGGGTGCTTTTAGAGAAGCATCTTTTACATCTCCGGCCTTATCACCAAAAATAGCTCTTAGAAGTTTTTCTTCGGGTGTAGGATCAGTTTCACCTTTGGGTGTGATTTTTCCAATAAGGATGTCTCCTTCTTTTACTTCCGCCCCTATTCTGATAATACCATTTTCATCAAGATGCTTTACGGCTTCTTCACTCACATTAGGAATCTCCGCGGTTAGTTCTTCCTCTCCCCGTTTTGTATCTCTCACTTCTAGTTCAAATTCTTCAATATGAATGGAGGTAAAGATATCCTCTCGCACTACTTTTTCTGAAATGACAATAGCATCTTCAAAGTTGTATCCTTGCCACGGCATAAAGGCTACTTTAAGATTTCTACCGAGTGCTAGTTCACCATCCTTGGTAGCATATCCTTCACATAAGAGTTGTCCTTTCTTTACTTTATCTCCTTTAAATACAACAGGATTTAGGTTGATGCATGTATCTTGGTTAGTTCCTTTAAACTTAGTTAACGTATAAGTCTTCAGTTCTTCATTAAATGAGATGAGTTGTTCTTCTTTTGATAGTTGATACTTCACAACAATTTTGTTAGCATCAACATACGTGACTATGCCATCCCTTTCTGCCCTAATTAAGCCTCTAAAGTCTTTTGCAATACGCTCTTCAAGTCCAGTTCCCACAGTAGGCGCTTTGGGTTGTATAAGGGGTACTGCCTGTCGTTGCATGTTTGAGCCCATGAGAGCGCGGTTTGCATCGTCATGCTCTAAGAATGGAATCAACGAAGCGGCTACAGAGACAATTTGATTAGGCACAACATCCATATAGGTAACCTGATCTGGTTCGACAAGCCGAAAGTCTCCTTCAAATCTTGCTTTAACCTTATCGCTTAAGAGCTGTTCTTCTTTATCTATGGGTGCATTTGCCTGGGCAATGTTATGTGTATTTTCTTCCTCAGCAGTAAGATAGCATACATTGTTACTCATGTCTATTTTACCATTTTCAACCTTTCTGTAAGGCGTTTCAATAAAGCCCATATGATTGACCTTGGCATGGACACATAACGAGGAAATTAAGCCGATATTAGGCCCTTCAGGTGTCTCAATCGTACAAAGACGGCCATAATGTGTGTAATGAACATCTCGGACTTCAAACCCTGCTCGTTCTCTTGACAGCCCACCTGGTCCTAGGGCAGATACTCTTCGTTTATGGGTAACCTCTGCAAGTGGGTTCACCTGATCCATAAACTGTGAGAGTGGGTTTGTGCCAAAGAAAGAATTGATTACTGAAGACAATATTCTGGAATTAATCAAGTCTGTAGGCTTGAAGTTTTCATTATCTCTCACATTCATTCTTTCTCTGATTGTTCTGGCCATTCTTGCTAAGCCAACGCCAAACTGTCCATAAAGTTGCTCTCCTACTGTTCTTACTCTTCTGTTGCTGAGGTGGTCGATATCGTCTACAACAGCTTTAGAGTTAATAAGCCCGATCAGATACTTGACGATTCCAATGATGTCTTCTTTTGTCAGGACCCTTATATCACTATCTATCTCGCCTCCAAGCTTTTTATTGATTCTATACCTTCCTACTTCACCGAGATCATATCTCTTGTTGCTAAAGAATAAGCTTTGGATAGTTTCGCGGGCAGTTTGTTCGTCAGGTGCTTCTGTATTACGTAGTTGACGATAAATTTCCTCGACGGCTTCTTTTTCAGAGTTTGAATTATCTTTCTGGAAAGTATTATAAATAATACTATAGTCAGCGATGTTAACGTCAACTCTATGAAGAATAACTGCATCTGTTCCCGATGCTAGTATAGTGTCGATAGCCTCTTCCGTGATGGTAGAGTTACGTTCTAGTAATACTTCATTGCGCTCAATGGAAACTACTTCTCCTGTATCTTCATCTACAAAGTCTTCTGTCCATGTTTTGAGTACTCTTGCTGCTAATTTTCTTCCAACTTTCTTTTGTAATGCTTCTTTTGTAGCGGCTACCTCTTCTGCTAGTCCAAATATGTCCAAAATTTCTTTGTCTGTACCATAGCCAATGGCTCGTAGAAGCATGGTGATAGGAAATTTTTTCTTACGATCTATATAAGCGTACATGATGTTGTTGACATCGGTAGCAAATTCGATCCACGCTCCTTTAAAGGGAATTATTCTGGCTGAATAGAGTTTTGCTCCACTGGTATGTTTACTTTGCGCAAAGAATACGCCTGGTGATCTATGTAATTGGGAGACTATTACACGCTCGGCACCATTAATGATAAAAGAGCCTTGAGGGGTCATGTAGGGGATATTACCTAAAAAGACTTCTTGTTCGACGGTTTCAAAATCTTCAGCATCTTCGTCACTACAAGAGAGTCTCAGTTTTGCTTTTAAGGGGACTGCATAGGTAACACCTCTTTCAGTGCACTCTGTTATACTATATTTAGGAGGATCAACTGTGTAATCGATAAACTCTAAGACAAAATTCTCTCTGGAGTCTGTAATAGGGAAGTTTTCCATGAAAACTTTGTATAGCCCTTTTTTACTCTTTTTTTCGGCAGAAACACCTAATTGAAAGAAGTCTTGAAAGAATTTTAGTTGAATATCAAGAAAGTCAGGATAATCTACAACAGATCTCCTAGAAGTAAAACTTACTCTCTTATTAATAGACTTTTTTTTCTTTCTCAAGGTTCTATGGATTTAATTTTTAAGTATAAAAAGTGTTATACTCATTACAAGTATGACTTATGCTTTTTGTTGTGAAGGTATATTAGCTCTTTTCTCTCGCTCAATTAGGAAAAGCCTTCACCAGAGAAAGTGAGCCTAAGAATACTCACAATTTTCTGAAGCTATGAAGGAAGAAATTCACTTTACTTTAACACCACCTTAGCTCCTACTTCTTCTAGTTTGCTCTTAGCAGCTTCAGCCTCTTTGGGGGCTACGCCTTCCTTGATAGGCTTGGGTGCAGCATCGACGAGATCTTTAGCTTCTTTGAGGCCTAAGCCGGTTATTTCTTTAACAAGTTTTACAACAGTGAGTCTAGAATCTCCTGGTGATTCAAGCACTATGTCAAAGCTACTTTTCTCTTCAGCCGCTTCAGCTCTCCCTTCGCTTGCCCCTGCCACCATGACGGGTGCTGCTGCTGCTGCAGGTTCAATACCATATTCTTTTTTCAATATTTCTGTCAATTCATTGACTTCCTTAACCGTTAAATTAACGAGTTGTTCTGCGAGTGCCTTAAGATCTGTCATTTTGTTAATTTTTTTAATTAGTAATAGTATAATTCAATTTTAAGACTGTTTTTTAGATAAAGTTTTTAGAATTCCTGCTAGCTTATGCTTACTATCCTGTAGTGAGGTTATTACCTTCATAGCAGGCGACTGTAGTAAGTTAATTACTTCTCCAATAAGTTCTGTTTTAGACTTAAGCCTACTCAGTGCCTCTAAGTGCTCATGACCAATGAAGAGTTCTCCATCGATAGATGCTCCTTTAAGCGTGGGTTTATCCTTACCTCTTTCTTTCCTAAAGGCCTTCATGATTTTGGCAGGTATATTGGCAGCATCTTTTGAAATCAGGATACCAGAAAATCCTTTCAAGACTTGCTCATTCAAGACCGAGTAATCTATATCATTCTCTAGTCTTTCGAGGCTTTTTTTGATAAGTGTATTTTTTACTACCATATACACCACACCTTTTTCGAAGCATTTTCTTCTGAAATCATTTACTTCTTCCACTGTTAGGCCTGCGGCATCAATGATATAGAAGTAAGCAGAAGCAGAAAATTGCTCTCCCAGACTTTCAATAATTTGTGCTTTTTCTTCACGTATCATTTTATTTTTATTAAAGTCCAGTAATACTATTTTTGTCAATCAGTACTCCTTTACTCATGGTGCTAGAAAGGTTAATACTTTGTAGATAAGTACCTTTCGCAGAAGTAGGTTTAAGTTTATTCACTAGACCTATTAATTCTAAAGCATTATCTCTAATGCGTTCAGGTGGAAAAGAGGCTCTTCCAATACTAGTATGGATGATACCATATTTATCTACTTTAAAGTTGATCTTGCCACTTTTTACTTCCTTCACTGCTTTACCTACCTCTAAGGTTACAGTACCTGTCTTAGGGTTAGGCATGAGGCCTCTTGGTCCTAGTATTTTCCCTAGCCTACCCACTTTTGCCATGATAGTAGGCATGGTAATAATAACTTCTACCTCTGTCCATCCTTCTTCAATTTTCTTAATGTAATCGTCTAGCCCTACATAATCGGCTCCTGCTTCTTTGGCTTCATTTTCTTTATCAGGCGTACATAATACTAACACTTTAAGATCTTTGCCTGTACCATGAGGCAGGGTTACGGCTCCTCTTACCATTTGGTCTGCCTTTCTTGGATCTACTCCTAAACGAATAGCTATATCTACAGAAGCATCAAATTTTGTGTAAGTAATATCCTTGACAATTTTTACTGCTTCATCTAAAGGGTAACTTTCTTTGAAGTCGTATTTTTTAAGAATTTCTTTCTGTCTTTTAGTTAGCTTTGCCATTACTTTTTTTAACTACTCCAAGGTGTTTTACCTTGTACAGTGACGCCCATACTTCTTGCTGTTCCAGCGACCAGTTTCATAGCAGCATATAAGTCAAAAGCATTTAAGTCAGGCATTTTAATTTCAGCAATCTCTTTCACGTCCTCCCAGTTTATAGCGGCTACCTTATTTCTATTAGATTCTTTAGATCCCTTTTCGATCTTAGCCGTCTTCATAATTAGCGTGGATGTGGGAGGCGTTTTAATAATAAAGTCAAAAGAGTTGTCATTATAAATCTTGATGACAACGGGCACTACTTCTCCTTGTTTGTCTTTTGTTCTAGCATTGAATTGTTTGCAGAACTCCATAATATTTAGTCCCTTGCTACCTAAAGCGGGCCCTACAGGTGGAGAGGGGTTAGCTGCTCCTCCCTTAATTTGCAGTTTTAAGTAGCCTTTTACTTCTTTAGCCATGCTTCTTGAGATTTTGATTCAATGAATTTCAAAAATTTTATAGCCTCTCTTACCCTAGTTTTTCTACTTGTATATAGTGGAGTTCAATGGGAGTATTTCTTCCAAAGATTTTAACCATAACATTGAGCTTCTTCCGATCTTCGAGTACTTCTTGAATATTACCTGTAAAGCCACTAAAAGGACCGTCCACTACTTTTACTGCTTCTCCCACAATAAATGGCTTTTCTAGTTTCGCCTCTAAGTTTTCCGCTTCACCTACCTTCCCAAGTATTCTATTGACTTCTTCTTTTCTGAGTGGTTCAGGTACCTTGGAAGCACTCCAGCCTTTTGCTGTTAAGAACCCCAAGACCCCTGGAATACTTCTTACGATGTTACTTGTCTCACCGTGAGATAGATCAGCATACACTAACATATAACCAGGAAAAAAGTTACGAGCTCTTGTACGCTTTTTCCCTGCACGCATCTCATATACTTTTTCAGTAGGTATCAATACTTGTAAAATGTGCTCTTCCAGCTTCTGCTTGGAAATTTCTCTCTCAAGATGAGCTTTCACCTTTTTCTCTTGCCCATTCACTACTTTGAGTACATACCATTTTGGCTCACTCATCGTAAAAACAATAAATTTCTTTGTATCAATTTAAAAGGTATTGTAAAACCAAGATATTGCATTCTTGAAGACGAGGTCTATTAAGCCAATGACAATAGCAAAGATCAAAGAGGCTACGATTACTAGGATTGAACTGTTTTGAAGTTCACTATACTTAGGCCAGGAAACTTTGTCTCTTATTTCCTCGGCAGATTCAAGAATAAATGATTTTAGTTTCGACATTATTGACTGTTTGCACGGGTGGAGAGACTCGAACTCCCAACCAGTGGTTTTGGAGACCACTACTCTACCATTTGAGCTACACCCGTATGGATATCTCAAATTGGTTTGCAAGTTTAATCATATACTATTTAATAAGCAAATTTTATATAGATAGCAAGGGCTAGTTACTCAATAATTTCCGTAACCTGACCTGCGCCTACTGTTCTGCCCCCTTCTCGAATAGCAAAACGTAATCCTTTTTCCATAGCTACTTTATTGATAAGTTCTACTTCGATGGTTACATTATCGCCTGGCACTACCATTTCAACTTTTTCAGGTAGCTTCACTTCCCCTGTCACATCAGTGGTTCTAAAGTAAAACTGTGGTCTATATTTACTAAAGAATGGGGTATGGCGCCCTCCTTCTTTTTTTGAGAGGATATATACTTCTGCTTTGAATTTATGGTGTGGGGTAACAGATCCTGGCTTACAGACTACCATACCTCTGCAGATATCTTTTTTATCGATACCGCGTAGCAATAAACCTACGTTATCACCAGCCTCTCCCCTATCCAATATTTTTTTAAACATCTCAACGCCTGTCACTGTTGAGGTCATATTTTCTGCACCCATTCCAAGAATCTCAACTGAATCGCCTGTCTTTATCACTCCTCTTTCGATTCTACCTGTAGCTACTGTACCTCGTCCTGTAATAGAGAAGACATCTTCTACAGACATCAAGAAATCTTGGTCTACTAACCGTTTAGGTAATGGGATGTGTTCATCTACAGCAGTCATCAATGCTTCGACTTTCTTCACCCATTTTTCTTCTCCATTTAATGCCCCCAGTGCTGACCCCTGAATGATAGGAATGTTATCACCGTCAAACTTATAATCGCTTAAAAGTTCTCTTACTTCCATTTCTACTAACTCGAGGAGTTCGGGATCATCTACTGCATCCACTTTATTTAGAAAAACTACAAGGGCTGGCACACCTACTTGTCGCGCAAGGAGGATATGCTCTCTTGTTTGGGGCATGGGACCATCTGTAGCAGCTACTACCAAAATTGCCCCATCCATCTGTGCAGCTCCTGTTACCATATTTTTTACATAGTCTGCGTGACCGGGACAGTCTACATGCGCATAATGCCGGTTTGCTGTCTGATACTCTACGTGTGAAGTATTAATAGTAATACCTCTTTCTTTTTCTTCTGGTGCACTGTCAATAGAAGTAAAGTCTTTCTTTTCGGCTAGCCCTTGCTTTGATAAAACTGTGGTAATAGCCGCTGTTAATGTCGTCTTACCGTGGTCAACGTGACCAATTGTACCGATATTGACATGTGGTTTTGAACGATCAAATTTTTCTTTAGCCATGTTTAAAAATCTCCGTTTTTAGATTGAAACAATATACATTAAAAAATCTAGCTTGTAAAACTTAACTTTGTTTTTAAGCTTCTTAAGTATGTGCTCAACAATCTTGTTGTTGAGCCAATGACGGGATTTGAACCCGTGACCCCTTCCTTACCAAGGAAGTACTCTACCCCTGAGCTACATCGGCCTATACAAGAGCGGGAGACGAGCTTCGAACTCGCGACCTACAGCTTGGAAGGCTGTCGCTCTACCAACTGAGCTACTCCCGCCT
>JAKSDE010000412.1 GCA_022360235.1 Cytophagales bacterium | reverse complement strand
TTGCACCGGCAACAAGAGGAGCACACGAGGGTGCAATGGAAAGGAAGGAAGTCTCTTGCTCCAACCCTAACACCCTCTGGAAATTTCGAGAGTCCCTGCAGCTTGGGTAGTCGACTTTGCCAAAGTAACGTAGCAGAGCTAAAGCAGTCGCCCTTGTGGTAGTGGCAAGCGTGACGTCGGTGCGCTCAACGGCAATCACCACGACTATACAATTGTCACAAGACAAAGTTATGTCCACGATAAGCAGGTTTTGTAACAAACGGCCGGACATAGGAATACTACGGAAACAAGTGTTCACTACTAGCTCGATCTTGGTGCCCACGAAGAGCTTAAACGGACCGCAAAGTACCCCTAAAAGACGGCCTCAACAAGTGAAGCAAATGGATGCTCTCGTTTACAAAAACTACGTAATAATACACGGCTCCTTGCAGCACACAGAGAGCTACCAGCTGCCCACGAACTCTTATGGATACATGCACTTACTACATAGCATTACATTTGAGGGCATGTATGTATGTAGCAACAACTTTGTTCTATCGGCGCACAGGAGGGTGCCAAATGACATACATAACACAGCTTCCAAATAAAAGTCCTGCGCCAGCTGCGTCTCCAACGCCAGGTTTGGTCCTACAGGGAAAACATGCTGGTTAACATAGAACATTGCACCCAGCAGGAGGCGTCTTGCTCCAGCTGTTGCCCCAACGTCAGCAGGCAAAGGATGGCCACAAATCAGTGGAAAGATGTACTGCCGACCAGTCACACTTGCGGGTTATTGCTAAGCTACAGACAAGCTGTACACACTGTCTTCAGAGCAAACAACGCTGCACCCGACAATTTGGTAGGCAACTATTTGCCAACCATGTGGCACAGGAACAGTGTTTGCCACCCGACGCGTACCATACTAGGATATTCTCCACGAACAGCTCCACTACCAAGAGAATAAACACGATCACGAAGACCTTTAGATGGCGCAGTTCATCGTTCCATCTGTGAAACACCAGCAGCTTGTAGCTGACCACTCCAAGGCCTGAATTGGTAGCAAGTAAAGGCACTGGTGGCCCACAGCTGTATTTCAATCCCTTGCAGGTTGACAGTTCACTAGTACACGGCATCGAGCCTTCCTGCCTGAGCAGCATTATCAGGCGTGAATTGATTGCAGACAAAAGCAGCCGTGGTTCACAGTTGTGAACTGCAACCGCAAGTTTCAGTCTGACAATACAATAGTGCTAAAATTGAGCCTACGTTACTGAGCAGCATTCTCTGCTATGAACTGATAGCAAACAAATGCCTGCGGCTGCACTGCAGCCGAGTGGTACCAGGCTGACAAGCTGCAGCAAGCACGGATGATCTCAGCAGAGAAGCCCAGCCAAGGAAGAAAGCGAAAGCAATTGGGAACACTACACGTAAAGGAGCTGCAGGCTACTAGCAAGATGCACTGCGCTGCAATCACAAAGAGGACGCTAGCAACGCTACCAGAAACTGCTCTGTGCTTAAGGCCAAAGGTGCATTTGCAGTCCACACACCGACACGTTCGGAGGACCAAGGTGGGACGCCCCAGTGCTAAATCTACAGCCACATACTGCCCTATAGCACCCGCTGGAACATTTCTGTGTGCAGCAAACGCTAGCCCACTTACCAGCCAGCAGCGCGATCTTTGGCACGAAAGCCGGCAAGAGTGCTGCCAGAAGCTGCAGGGGTCGCCAGAGCATCAGTGCAGCTGCTGTCCACTGCACTATTCTTAGCTGAACCCGTTCCTTCACCCTGCACTGGAACAGAGAGACAGACTGCGCCGGTGACAACTGCTGATGAACAATTCTGCTCCAGGAGGTCGC
>JAKSDE010000009.1 GCA_022360235.1 Cytophagales bacterium | reverse complement strand
TATAATTTGGTAGAATTCTTCTAAGATTCTACAGCCCCTTATTATACACAGCAAAAACCTAATAGCTTGGTAAAGTTACTGAAAGTAGGTATTATTACCATAGCTTAATCAATTTGTTTTATATAAACTAAAAAATAAATGAAAAAGAGGAGTGTAGTAACTGGCTTCGTTGTGAGTCTTCTATTTTTCTGTACGTTGAATAATCTATTAGCTCAAACACCTCCCTCTGTTCAATGGTATCAGATGCGTACCCCTCATTTTAATATTCTCTTTCCAGATGGATTCGCTCGTGAAGCACGGAGGATGGCCAATACCTTGGAACGTCTCTATGAACCTGTAGCGAACAGCCTAGGCGTAAAGCCACGTAAAATCTCCATCATCTTACAAAATCGGCAGGCCCTATCCAATGGATTTGTCACACTAGGTCCGCGTAGAAGCGAGTTTTTTACTTTTCCTACGCAAAATTACAATTTTATTGGCACGAATGACTGGTTGGACATGTTGGCCATCCATGAGTTGCGTCATGTTGTTCAATATAAAAGAGGCTTTGCAGGTTTCAGTAAAGCCATCTATCTACTCTCAGGTGAAAATCTTTTGAATGTAATTTTCAACTTTGCCGTACATCCATGGTGCTGGGAAGGAGATGCTGTAGGTATTGAAACAGCCTTGACCCATGGAGGAAGAGGGCGTATTCCCTATTTTAGCCTATTGTATAGAACAAATTTATTAGAAAGAGGTCCTTTTAGCTATAGCAAACAAGTACTTCGCTCTTATAAACACCAGGTTTCTAGTTATTATACGATCGGTTATTACCTAACTACCTACCTTAGAAGAACCTATGGTAGGGAGGTATTAGCCAAGGTGTGGGAACGGGTTACAAAATACTACCCATTCTTAGGTCCTATCGGTTTTTCTATAGCGCTAAAAAAAGAAACAGGCAAAGGATTACTTCAAATTTATGCAGATGCAAACCAAGCGTTAGCAAAGCGCTGGCAGCAGCAACTAATAGATTTACCTATTACCCCTGTACAACCTGTTTACCAACGAAAAAATCAAGCCTATACAGACTATCTTCACCCACAAGTACGCAGTGACGGAAGCATTCTTGTCGTCAAAGCGGGAATAGGAGACATAGCAACGTTTGTAACGTTAGATAAGAACGTCAACGAAAAAAAGATTTTTATACCAGGTCGTATGAACGCTAGTAAGATATTTTCTACAGCACAAGATAAGATAGTATGGACGGAGATTATTCCAGATATTCGATGGAGCAATCAGTCCTATTCTGTGATTAAACTTTATGATATCCAGACAAAAAAACTGAAAACACTCACCCATAAAAGTCGTTATAATTCAGCTACGCTATCTCCTGATGCTAGAAAAATTGTAGCGTTTGAAAGTGATATCAACTATAACCACCACATCGTAATACTTGATGCAGAGAAGGGGGAAGAAATACAACGTATCCCCAATCCAGAAAATCACTTCTACCTCACGCCTCGATGGTCAGCGCAAGGGAAACACATTGTAGCCGTCAAGACGGACAATCGACAAAAGACAATCACTGTAATCGATGTCTCAACAGGCGAGATGCAAGACATTTTACCTTATTCAGAAGTGAATATAGGGTATGCAGTGATGCATGGTCACTACATTTTTTATAATGCTGCCTATAATGAAATGGATAATATTTACGCCATTGACCTTCGCTCTGGGCAACAATTTCAAGTAACCTCAAGAAAATATGGTGCTTACTATCCTGCTATTTCAGAAGATGGGCAATGGCTCTTTTTTAATGATTTTACCAAAGATGGGATGGATGTAGTAAAGATGCCCCTTGATCCTGCGCAATGGACACCTTTAGAACAAGTAGAAGATAGATTGGTCCGTTATTATGAACCTTTGGTAAAACAAGAAGGTAACAGCGATGTTTTGAAAGACATTCCTACTAATGATTATCCTGTTGAGCGCTATTGGCGGTGGAAAAAGTTGATTAATATATATGGCTGGGGGCCTGATATCGAAGATTTCAATGATATTAGTGATATAGCAGATTATAAACTAAAATTTTCTCTTCGATCACAAAATTTATTGAGTACGAGTATAATTTCAGCAGGATACTTGTACGATTTTTACGATCAAATGGGACATACGTTTGTCAGTCTTAGCTATCGAGGCTGGTATCCTATCATAAATGCTATAGGGAAAATAGGAAACACACCAGGCCTCCTTCGTGATGCCAATGGAAGACTTAAGAAAATCACTTTAAAAGAAAAAGGATTAGATGTAGGCGTTAGTTTACCTTTTACATTTACGAATTCTAAGTACACGCGAAGGGCATCGCTAAGTATTTGGAGCTCTTTATCAGCGCATGATATAGCAACGGAGTATTATCAAACCTATATTATGTATCTTAGGCGGCTCCTCAGGTTGAGTAAAAGAGATATCCTGAGTAAATGGGGCCAGGAACTCTATCTACACTATGCGCACACGCCTTATGGGGGGACCTACCAAGGGCAACTCTTTGCTGTCAAGAGTAAACTTTATTTCCCTGGTCTGTTCAAGCATCATTCGTTATGTCTAAGAACGGGATACCAACACGAGTTAAAAGAAGGACTCTCTTTCTCCAGTCCTTTACTATTTGCACGAGGTCATGAGAGTGAAGATTTTAGAGATATATATAATGGGGGGGTAGGCTATACGTTTCCTATTGCCTACCCTGATTGGAGTCTGGGCTTACTAGCTAAACTACAACGCCTAAAAGCGAACCTGTTTTATGACTTGACTTATGGAGAGTTTCGCTATTTGAACCAAGATGGTAAAGATTCCAATAAGCTTTTCGAAGCGCTGGGGCTTGACTTAACACTAGATCTCAATATTTTAACCATCCCCCTACTTATTGACCCAGGTGTACGTATTATTTATCATCCAGCTACTAATGAATGGATGGCTGAACCTATAGTGGGCTTATTTATGAGATGAACATAAGGGTGGTTGCGTGGTAACCATTTAACTAAAAGCGCATAATTTTATAATTTTCATTTTCCTCATTATCCACTATTTTTGGTATTAAATAAAAATTTATGGCCGAAGTAATCAGAATGCCTAAGATGAGCGATACCATGGAAGAAGGGGTCATCGCTACTTGGTTGAAACAAGAAGGAGATGCTGTAAAATCAGGCGATATATTAGCTGAGGTAGAAACCGATAAGGCTACCATGGAGCTAGAAGCCTATGAAGAGGGGACGTTGCTCTATATGGGGGTAAAAGAAAAAGAAGCAGTACCGGTAAATGGGGTGATTGCCATCATTGGCGAGAAAGGAGAAGATATAGCTGCTTTAGTAGCATCAGTAAAACAAGAAGGGCGTCAAAAGAAAGACAGTACTGAAGAAGTTGATGCAACGCAAGCCCAAGAAGAGAGCGATAAGCCCATAGACATTTCCTCAACTCCTGCAACCGTCATTACAATGCCCAAAATGAGCGATACAATGACAGAAGGAGTCATCGCTGCTTGGTTAAAGCAAGAAGGAGATGCTGTAAAACCAGGAGACATACTAGCCCAAGTAGCGACCGATAAAACTACCATGGAGCTAGAGGCCTACCAAGAAGGTACACTCCTCTACATAGGAGTAAAAGAAAAAGAGACCGTACCGGTAGATGGAGTGTTAGCGGTGATTGGTGAACAAGGCACTGACTATGAAAAGCTGCTCGAAGCCCATCAAAAACAGCAGCGACCTTCTACGATAGAAGAAGTGCCGCGTGATGACACAAAGCAAACACCAGAACTATCAGGTCAACAAGCAGCAACATCCTTGCGTGCTACAGCGGCCAATAGCGCAAGAATCAAGGCCTCGCCCCTCGCTAAAAAGATGGCACAAGAAAAAGACTACCCGCTAGCCCACATCGAGGGCACAGGCAGAGGAGGCCGCATTATTAAACGCGATGTGGAAGCTTTTGTACCTTCCACACAACCTACTACTCCCTCAGATACGAAGATGCCCCCTATACAATTACCTGCTGTAGTAGGAGAGGAGTCTTATGAAGAAGTGCCTGTTTCTCAGCTACGTAAAACCATTGCCAAACGGCTTTCTGAGAGTAAATTTACAGCTCCCCACTTCTACCTCACCGTAGAAGTGAACATGGATAAGACAGTAGCAGCACGAGAAAGTCTCAATGAACATAGCACTGTGAAAATATCTTTCAATGACCTTATCATCAAGGCCGTAGCCACGGCTTTAAGGCAACATCCTGGTGTAAATGCTTCTTGGCTACAAGATAAAATCCGCTATAACAAGCATATTCATATCGGCGTAGCAGTAGCCATAAAAGAAGGTCTCCTAGTACCTGTCGTGCGTTTTGCCGATAATAAGTCGCTTTCGCACATTGCCACAGAAGTAAAACAGCTCAGTCAGAAAGCACGCAATAAGCAATTACAACCGCAAGAGTGGGAGGGAAGTACCTTCACCATTTCTAACCTAGGCATGTTGGGCATTGAAACATTCACAGCCATTATCAATCCGCCGGATGCTTGCATTTTAGCAGTAGGGGGGATTAAGCAAGTGCCGGTTGTCAAAGAAGCGCAAATTGTACCTGGCTATGTGATGAAAGTCACTTTATCTTGTGACCATCGGGTAGTAGATGGTGCTCTAGGAGCAGCCTTTTTAAAGACGCTCAAAGAATTACTAGAAGACCCCTTGAGAATACTTATTTAAAGAATTTTTAGTGATTGATCACTGCTTATAACCGACTTTACAATGCAAAGTAATACCCCTGAGATTAAATCAACTACCGTCATTGCTATTATTCATAACAACAAGGTAGCCATTGGTGCCGATGGACAAGCTACAATGGGACAAACGGTAGCCAAACGTACAGTGAAGAAAATTAGAAAACTCAAGGATAATAAGATCATTGCTGGTTTTGCCGGCTCTACTGCAGATGCCTTTACGTTGCTAGAACACTTTGAAGAGAAGCTGAGTAGCCATGCCAGCAATATGAAGCGCTCAGCCATTGAGCTGGCCAAAGACTGGCGAACAGACCGCTACCTTCGAAGGCTAGAGGCTATGCTTATTGTAGCCAATAAAGAGGAACTACTCCTCATTTCTGGCACAGGTGATGTGATAGAACCTGATAATCAGATTGCTGCCATAGGCTCTGGCAGTATGTATGCCCAATCAGCTGCGCTTGCCCTTAAGAAACATGCCCCTCACCTGAGCGCTGAAGAAATGGTGAAAGAAAGTCTTACAATCGCTGCAGATACTTGCATCTACACCAACCACAACCTGGTAATTGAAAAGCTTGCCTAACAATTGCCCCTCCATTGCGCCTTCCTTTGGCAGAATATGCTACCCTGTCTTATTTTGTCATCATTTGACACCCCTCTTGTCTATGGGAGACCCCAAGATTTTACCATCTCTTAGTCACCCCTTTCGGTCGCTAGGCTTAAAGATTTCTATGGTAAAGTCGCTACGTTACTAGCCCCACCTAAAGGTGAGTCAACTAAGTCAACGGATAGCACGCAAGGTTGCCTGAGGCCTGTAATTTGATAGAATTTTTTAAAATTCTACAGCCCTCTTATCCATATTGTGTAGCACATGCAATGCATACTTTTTTACTATAATAATAATACTTTATATAGAAATAATATTTAAATTCTAATTGAATATTCACACAACCTAACTTTCTTTCCTCCCTTATGGGTTTAGAATCCTTTCCTGAGGAAGCAGCTAACAAGCTCAGTAAGTTTGGGAAAGTACTATTTATTGATTAGAATTGCCGCGGGAAGGGGAGATTTATTTTTCATGTTAACTTACAAAAGTTGTTATTTATTAACCTTTCAATTTATCAAAAAAACGTTCCTAAAAAAGCTTTTTTAGGGAATTTTAGAATTTTTAAAAAATTCTCTTTGTTCAAGAATTGGAAAATCATCGATTTATAATAATCCAAGTATCTCTAAAATAATGAAAATATTTTCATTATAATTTTATAAAAAATATTCTAACAAAATAGTAATATACCTAGATATCTATCAGAGGATAAATTAACTATTGTGCCCCTACCTGCAAATAATTATTAAAAAATATAGTAAAAGTAAGATACTTTAGAAATAGCCAAATGGGAATGAGATTGAGCTGCCTATTAAAAGACAAAAAGATTATGTGCCGTTTATGGTTATTAATTCTTATTGTTATGCTAAGTGATTGTAGTAAAAAAAGAGAACCAGCCACAGAAATTCCTGCATCAGAAGTTACCTATCATATTTTAGCTCGATCAGTAAGCATGCATGTTGGTGATACTATCGTGCTTTCACTAGTTAGTAACAAAAGTCTTACTAACTTGCGTAATATATCCTTTGAAATTACGGATAAGAATGGTCAAACTGAGCGTTTAGAAAACACATATTTTACACCTCATGAAGAAGGTACATACACAGTGGCTGCCTTTATGGGTAAAACGCAAGTTGACTCCTTAAAAATTCTTGTTAAAGAAAATAGAGCTCAAGAAGAACAGTTAGCAGCCCTCAAACAACAAGTAGCAGATAAAGAAGATGAGGTCACAGACCTCGAACAAGAAGTAGTAGCTCAGGAAAAACAGATAGCAGCCCTCGAAAAAGAGGTGGTAGCTCTCAAAAAAGAAGTAGCAGATAAAGAAGATGAGGTTGCAGCCCTCGAACAAGAAGTAGAAGATAAAGAAAAACAGAGAGTAGACCTCGAACGACAATTAGAAGCAAGGGGAGAGAAAAGACTGTCGCTAATAAACCCCCTATATGATAGTCTACCCCTATATGGTAGTCCAGAACCTCTACCCGGACATGGTAATACAGAATCCCTATATGTATGGAAAGACAACCCACTATATGAGGAAAACGAATCAGATGACGGCAGTATATCGCAAGAAGAGAATGTTAGTCGGCCACTTGATTCAGAGGGAAATACTTCAAGTAACAACGAAACAGACGGCGGTATGTCGCAAGGAGGGAGTGTTAGTCGGCCTTTTGATTCAGCTAGTAGTATGGAACCAGGGAGAGATCTTCTTAAGGATCCCTAGGACAATGGAGGGCTAAACTAACTTCTGAGATTTCTAAATCTGTATATAGCAGCCTCCTGGATGAATTCGATGGTAAACCGGGTGAATAAGAAAAAGCACGCTAGTACAACTTAATTGTATATTCAACCATACTAGAAAATAATTATTTTTGAATTTTCTTTGTAAAATGGGCAAAAAGAGTAGCACTACAACTAGAAAGCTAATCAGATACCTATGGCTAGGCTTTGTGGCTACGTTAGTAGCCCTACCTATTTACATTTTTACAGTAAAGAGCAATCTATTCAATCTTTATGGTGGTCTTCCCCCACTGGATGTTTTAGAAAATCCTGAGAGTGATTTATCTTCAGAACTATACGCAGCAGACGGTGTTCTATTGGGTAAGTATTTTAGACAAAATAGAAGTCCTGTTGACTATGAAGAAATTTCTCCGCATTTAGTGAATGCACTTTTAGTAACAGAAGATTATCGTTTTGAGAAACATGCGGGTGTTGACTTAAAGGGTTTGTGGAGAGTATTCTTTTTTTCTATTCTTTTGAATCAAAATACAGGGGGGGGGAGTACGCTTTCACAGCAGTTGGCTAAAAATATTTTTAAGACAAGAAGTAAAAAATATAAAGGACTACTCAGCAATATTCCTTTCATACGCACAATAGTAGTAAAGACTAAAGAGTGGATCGTAGCCGTACAACTTGAACGTGCTTATACAAAAAAAGAAATCCTTACCATGTACCTGAATACTGTTGAATTCGGTAGTAATACATTTGGTTTAAAAGTAGCTGCAAAAACTTTCTTTAACACTACACCTGATTTGCTAAGTATAGAACAAGCTGCTTTGCTAGTAGGCCTTTTAAAAGCACCTTCTCGTTATAGCCCTGTTAGAAATCCTGAAAATGCACTTAAAAGAAGAAACTTAGTACTAGGGCAGCTATACAAACACAATTTTTTAACGCAGGAAGAGTATGATGCGCTCAGACAAT
>JAKSDE010000010.1 GCA_022360235.1 Cytophagales bacterium | reverse complement strand
GGTCAAGCGGCACCTTTGCCTAGTCCCAGAAGAGCAGATATGCAGTCACCACCTCTAACACCCGCCGGCACAAACACCGGCCCGGTTCAGTCTTCTGATGACATGACAATCAAGACAGATAAAGTGCAGAGAGGACATGATGCAAGTGCAATTACCCCTCAGGTCTCATCCTCTCACGGTGGCCAATCGCCCTTGGTTGGACCCGAAGGCTCAGAAAGCCTGGCCTGCCCTTCGTCTGGCAGCCAGTCCGAGCCTGTTCCATTCCCGGATGATCCCGACCGCACCCTCCCGCCTCACCGAAGAGGACTATTCTCCGTTAGCCCTCAATCCGTCCCCGTGTCGAGGGAGTCAAGTCCGTCCCGTCTAGCGTCGCAATTCTATAGCCGTCCCTTAACTCCGTCTGGCGATAGGAACGACCCTTACGCAGCGACCAAGCGTTCTCCCCAAGACCATAAGAACATAGACCCTCGCTTTGTCTTTTCCAGGAAAAAGAAAGGCTCACCGAGCTCGTCATACATGAACTTGGCCAAATCGGCAAGACACGTCCAGGACCAGACGGACAAGCGCCGGTCTGTTTTTGGTGCTCTAGCAAAACCTAACAGATCGAACGAGCTTGGGCAGAGTCACAGCGCTATCCCCACTATCCACAGCCGCCAGAGCTCGATGGGTGAACTCAAGAGATTTCTCAAGGGAGCTGCTGGAGGGTCTCACAGCAAAAAGTGCTCACTATCGACAACTAGCTCTGCCAGAGGCAAATCCAACGCCACGCCCAAACTCGCTCATCGGGTTCCTTTTGGTGATGATTACACCCTTAGTTCGAAGTGGGGTCGTCTTGGTAAAGTTTTGGGATCTGGCGCAGGAGGTTCTGTTCGGTTGATGAAGAGAAGCGAGGACGGAACTGTGTTTGCCGTCAAGGAATTCCGTCCGCGCCATTCTCATGAAAGCGAAAAGGACTATGTCAAGAAGCTCACAGCAGAATTTTGCATTGGCTCGACTCTCCATCATGGCAATATCATCGAGACTCTCGACATCGTCTCAGAGAAAGGGAAGTGGTACGAGGTTATGGAGTATGCGCCATTCGATCTATTTGCCATCGTGATGACAGGGAGAATGTCGAGAGCTGAGATCACATGTTGCTGGCTGCAGATACTCAGCGGAGTGACTTAT
>JAKSDE010000391.1 GCA_022360235.1 Cytophagales bacterium | reverse complement strand
TGAAAGCGGTATGCGGTAAAACCGCCCGTATCGTTTGAGAGGCGGACGGAGGCTAGCCCTTAAGTGGGCGCCTCCTCCGACCCGACAGTGTGGAAGCTGCTGTAATGGGAGTGGAGCGAAGGGGTCGACTCATCCAAGTTTAGAATGAGGTAACAACTTCAGAAAGAAGGAATTTACTGGAGCAACAACTTCCCAAAGAAGGAGGATTCCTTATGGTTAAACAGAATCGGAGAGTTATAAACTGAAGGCAGGCTTTTATAAAGCCGCAGTCCTTCAGTCACTCTGTGAGGGGATGATAAAAGCCGTATGAAGCGAGAGTTTCAAGTACGGTTTTGTGAGGGGCTTGGGGCGAAATTCCCCTTGCCTACTCGACAAGATGAGAGGGTGACGGATGGGTGTGTACGAGCAGTGAAGTGAGGTAACGCTCGCGGAGCAAAGGCACCCTACTGCTAACAATCTTTCAACAAAAAAGGAAGGTAAGGATGATATGATAAAACCATCTATCAATTTACAAGACCTGAGAAGAAAGCTATACACCAAAGCGAAGGCTGAGAAGTCTTGGCGCTTCTGGAGGATGTACGTTCACGTGTGTAAAATGGAGACGCTACAGGAAGCCTACCGGCTTACTAGACGCAACAATGGAGCACCCGGCATCGACGGAGTAACCTTTGAAGCGATAGAGAAAGGAGGGGTCGATAAGTATCTCCAACAAATACAGAATGAACTGACAAACAAAACTTACTATCCAATGCGGAATCGGAAGCATGCAATACCCAAAGGAAACGGGAAGAGCAGAAAACTAAGTATTCCGTCTATCCGCGACCGCGTAGTACAAAATGCCATCAAACTGCTCTTAGCACCCCTATTCGAAAGAGATTTTCAGCCAGGTACCTCTGGGTATCGCCCCAAACGCCCAGCTCACGCCGCTCTGGAAAGGGTAGGCGAGGGAGTGGTCAAAGGAAAGAGAAGAGTGCTAGATGTAGCTCTCAAATCCTACTTTGACACAGTGCGTGATGATATCCTGTTAAGCAAGCTAGCATCCCGGGTGAATGATAAGGACCCGCTGAGAGTTGTGAAGCACATTCTCAAGGCCAACGGAAAAAAAGGGCTCCCCCAAGGGAGCCCGCTCTGGCCCCTATTCAGCAACCTCTATCTCAATGAGCCAGACAAGCTGCTGGAAAAGGCGAAAGCAGTAACCAAGAAGAATGGCTACGAGCACATCGAATACGCCAGATGGGCCGATGATCGTGTGCCACGAGCACAAAGGAGGATTACTAGAGCCATATAGTAATTCAAATTTGAGCGCAACTGTACAAGAGATGGAGGCGGGCCCTGCGAAGCCGCCTTACAGGAGGAGGCTTCAAACCGCTCTAAGCTGCGCTGGTTAAAAGCCAGTGTGGTGAGCGTTAGAGAAAAGGAGTCTTAAAAGACATCAGGTAAGAGTCAAGGAGATGAGACCTTTGCAAATTGTTTTTATAGTTTTTATTTTAGTCTCCCAAGAACGATTTTATCTTTATAAATTTAATATTAACAACATTTACTCTTAATCAATCATGGCATTAAAAACCTCTCAACCCGTAAGCTCGACAGCTTACTACGTAGAAGTGCGCCCTTTAATGGGTCATTAATATCGACATCTAAGATGTCTTCACCTGAACAAAGGTGAAAGGGTTAAGGAGCATGCGCTTATCTGTGGCACAGATAAGGGTATGAAGCCTCCTGACAATGTACTGGCTCTGGGTAGCCTTAACCTGGGACCGGGCTAACCCTGACGGCTATGCTGACGAAAGAAACCTGTGG
>JAKSDE010000011.1 GCA_022360235.1 Cytophagales bacterium | reverse complement strand
TCGATAATCGCTTCTAATAGACCCTGAGGATAACCTGGACTGCTCTCACCCTTATGCTTGACTTCATACTCCTTTCTGAGGGGCGGACTATCCTGCATTTGCAGATAGGTACCATCTCCCATTAGCACGCGGTAGCCCTGCCAGTGGGTATAGGAGTTTTTGGCTTGCTGTATACGAGTAGCCTTCAACAACTTTTCGGTCATCTGGACGGGCACACGGCTACGCGTCTTGCTGTAGGCCGCTGTATTCAGCGATATATCCTTCTCCAAGCTGACAGGAAGTTGAACGGCCTATTTCTTGGGCCTGCCGGCTTTCTTTTCTTTTTCAGCATCCCATTGCTTCTGCTTTTCCATGGACTCCTCTAGGGCTTGTCGGACCTCTTGCCTATGTTGCTGATGAATCAGATAATATAGATCTACTGAGTTCTTCAGCGTCTTATCTGCTTGGGTCGCCGTTAATACCATGGTCAATAACGTGTTGTTCAAGGTGAAAATTCGGTTACGACTTTTCTGCCTGGGTGCCTGCTGTAAAACTGCTGTTGGAAACTCCTTTTCCAAGATTCCTCTAATGTTCCCTGTTTTACATTCTTGTATTTTCCTACTTATGGCTAGGGATCGATTTAGTTTCATGTTATTCCTATCTTTTTATTCACTAGCAAAGGTAATAAAGTTATTAAAGTTAGTGTCATTACCTTACAGTAGTCAAAGGGTTTGATACGGTTAATACGACCCACCTAAAACTGCGGAACTCGGAACCCGGAACTAAATTAAAGTGTATTTCAAAAAATTTGCTGTGGAATATGAGTTTGACTTATTTTTATAGGTAATTTCTATTACTTTTACATCATTTTAATAACTGACGTTACGCGGAGAGGTTGCCTAGTAGCCTGTAGTAAGCTAGCGTTGGCAAAATTGAAGACATGTTTACCTCTTTGCGTTGCAGGTTGCTCATAAAAACGAGTCAGGCAGCATGGAAGGAGTTAAAATGTATTCTATTACTTTTACTGCGTAACACTGTATAATGAGGTATATGAAATGGGTAATTATACATTAAAACATATTCCTGAAAGAAGTCAGAAACCAAGAGCTAAAGGCATTACAATGGCCATGGATAAAGGGCTGAGCTTAAGGGAAGTCGAAGACTTTCTAAGTGTTGCTGTAGAATATGTAGACATTGTAAAGTTATGCTGGGCTACTTCTTATGTAACACCCAACTTGAAAGAGAAAATACAACTTTACACCCAAGCTGGTGTACCTACTTATTTTGGGGGTACACTTTTCGAAGCTTTTGTAGTACGAGATCAGTTCGATGATTACAGAAAGGTTTTATATAAATATGGCTTACAATATGCAGAGGTTTCCGATGGGTCTATTGAGATGAAACACGAAGTAAAGTGTAAGTACATTAGAAAATTAGCAGAGCAAGTCACTGTTTTATCAGAAGTAGGTTCTAAAGATGAGGAAAAAATTATTCCACCCTATGTGTGGATCGAGTCGATGCAGGAAGAGTTAGAAGCAGGCGCCTGGAAAGTCATTGGTGAAGCGCGAGAAGGAGGTAATGTAGGCCTCTTTAGATCAACTGGTGAAGTTCGCTCAGAGCTCGTTGAAGAAATATTAACAAAAATCCCTTGTGAAAAGATCATTTGGGAAGCTCCCAAAAAAGCTCAGCAAGTATGGTTTATCAAACTATTGGGCAGTAATGTTAACTTGGGTAACATTGCTCCGCAGGAAGTTATATCTCTTGAAACATTAAGACTAGGATTAAGAAGTGATACTTTTAGTCATTTTTTAAACCCTAAACTAGCCAACAAGAAAGTAGCGCTGTTGAACGTAGGAGATACAAGACTGGATATGCAGTAGTAGCCCTCGAAAAGGCTATGCTAAATCAAGAGAAACTTTTGTCTATCAATCTTACATTCTATTACCTTTTTACCAAATGAGAAAATCCAAAGACTTCCTATTACTATTCTTGAAAGGAGTAGGGATGGGAGGAGCTGACATCATTCCAGGGGTATCAGGAGGAACCATTGCATTCATTACAGGTATATACGAAGAATTACTCAACTCAATCAAAGCTTTTGACATCGCTGCACTCAAGCTATTGCGATCAGGAAACTTAAAGGCATTTTGGCAACATATTAATGGCACTTTTCTACTCATACTTGCTTCAGGGGTTGGCCTGAGCTTGCTCACACTCGTAAAATTCATTTCTTACCTTCTTAGCCATCATCCTATTCAATTATGGTCTTTCTTTTTTGGACTGATCCTGATTTCTTCTATTTTTATCTATCAAGAAGTAAAGAAAATCGACTACAGAATACTGATAGCTAGCTTACTCGGTGCTATGGCTGCCTACTTTATTACAAAAACTTCCCCTGCCTCTACACCCGAAGCAGCGTGGTTTCTCTTCGTATCAGGAGCAATTGCTATCTGTGCTATGCTCCTTCCAGGTATTTCAGGAAGTTTTATTCTGCTTATTTTGGGTAAGTATGAATTCATCATTGATGCCCTCAAAGAGCTAAAACTCAACCTCTTGTCTATCTTTGCCTTGGGTTGTATTACAGGCTTATTAAGCTTTTCAAGGTTAATAGCCTGGCTTTTAAAAAAGTACCATAATCTTACATTAGCACTTTTAGCAGGCTTTATGCTAGGCTCGCTTAATAAAATTTGGCCCTGGAAAAGTGTATTAACTTATCAATTAAACAGCGATGGCAAACAAATACCAGTAGTTGAAAAAAATATCTCTCCCTTACAATTCCAAGAGGTATTGGGCAAAGACCCACTTGTGTTACAAGCTTTGCTTTGGATGGGTATAGGTTTTTTATTAGTCTTGATTATTGAGAAGTTAGCAAGAGGACCAAGAACAGCTATTTAGTTGATGAATCAAGTATACACAAACACTAGCATACTATTTCTTAAGTAAATTTTTTTAGCTTTCCTATTCTCAGCGTTAGCGAGAGAAACAATCACTAACTTATGAACAAGTTTTCAATAGCCCTTTGAAATTGCCTCCTTTGCATTTTTTACTTTTATTTGCAATCTTTTCTCTGTCCAACATAAAGTAAATATCCTTCGTGTCTCAGAAGAAAAAATATAATCCTATCATTTCCAAAGCCAAAGAGTGGCCCGTAGTAAGGCTGAGTAAACATCGTAAAGCGTTTATTCAAGAGGTGATAGATACATCCGTAGAAAAGATTAGCACCCTTATGGGGGGAGAAAACGCTTTACGAGAGGAGATAGAAAAAACACTCTATAGAGAAAGATTACGTATACATAAAAAGCCTTGGAAAGTGGATCCACCTGACGAGACTGCTTTTTGGAATCACGTCAAGGCTGAGTTAGTCGCGTCTAGTGATAAACAAGGAGAAGACAAAGCACTTTATGGCATTTTAAAAGAAATTGTAAAACGATATGCCAATGAAATAGCAGGAAGTTTTAGACGTTCTCACTATCGTTTAACACGCGCTATCGTTACCTATGGCTTTGCCAGATTATTGAATGCTGCTAGGCTAGGAGGCATTAGATATCTATTTAGCACTCGATACAAATTAAAAGACAAGATTCAGATCACGGGCGAGATAGAGCAGCTCAGAAAATTAGCGCAAATCGGTACGATTGTGATGGTACCCACGCACTTTAGTCATTTAGACTCTGTACTTATTGGTTGGGTTATTCATACATTAGGCTTACCACCTTTTATCTATGGTGCAGGGCTCAATCTTTTCAATATGAGAGCCTTCGCTTATTTTATGAATAGCTTAGGAGCTTATAAAGTAGATCGGCGCAAGAAAAATCTGTTATACCTAGAAACATTGAAAGCTTATTCAAGTTTAGCGTTACAAAAGAACTGCCATAGTCTATTCTATCCAGGTGGAACTCGCTCAAGATCTGGTGCGATTGAGTCAAACCTCAAGCTAGGCCTACTCGGAACAGCCATTGAAGCACAACGTATCAATTACCAAAAATATGAGAAAGATGCTCCTAAAATATTTGTAGTACCTGTAGTATTTAACTATCACTTTGTACTTGAGGCACCTACCTTAATCAAAGACTACTTAGAAGCTGAGGGACAAGAACACTTTTATACAGAACAAGATGAGTATTCCAAATCTTATAAAATCATCAAATTTTTGTTTAAATTTTTTACCAAAGGCTCTGATATCTCTGTCTCTATCGGGAGAGCGATAGACTTGTTTGGTAACTCCGTCGATGATGAAGGAAATAGCTATAGCCAAGATGGAAGACTAATAAACACACGTGATTACTTCCTTACCCATGGAAAAATAGTAGGCTCTCGACAAAGGGAAGAAGAATACACGAGAATAGTTAGCAAAGCAATAGTAAAAGAATATTATAAAATAAGTCGTGTTTTCGCTAGTCATTTAGTAGCATTTACTGCTTTTGAATTGATGAGAAGACAACATGAGGAACTAGACTTTTACGATCTATTTCGCCTCACCGAAGCTGACCTGGTGATTCCCTATGCCACATTCAAAAACAGTTTCAAAAAGCTACGAGAAAGAATCATGATGCTAAATAGAGCGGGAAAGGTCAACGTAGCAGCGCATTTAGAAAAAGGGAACTTAGAAGACATGATAACCCACGGGTTAAAGAATGTGGGAATGTATCATGTGAAAAGGCCTTTGATTAGAAATAAACAAGGAGATATTACTACAAAAGACTTAAGCACCTTGTTTTATTATCATAACAGATTAATCGGTTATGATCTCGAAAAATATATCGAATAATCCAGTAGGGGTCATCGGTGCTGGTAGCTTTGGTACAACAGTGGCTAATTTGTTAGCTAATAATAGAGATGTACTTCTATATGCCCGTAGAAAAGAAGCAGTCGATACAATGTTAAAAGATTGTATTTCTGCGGGACAAAAATTAGCCGATAATGTTACACCAACCCATCATCTTGAGGAAGTGGCTGAATGTTGTGAAATTATCTTCCCTGTAGTACCCTCTGAAGTATTCAGAGCAATGATGCAACAACTTGCTCCCTTTCTTAGGCCTTACCACACGCTAATTCACGGAACAAAAGGTTTCGATGTCTGCCAACCTACAAAAACTACCAAGGGAGCTCCATTCAACTTAGCGAGAGAAGATGTAAAAACGATGAGTGAAGTGATTAGAGAAGAGAGTGTAGTAGTAAAGGTAGGATGCTTATCAGGACCTAACCTTGTCAAAGAACTCGTTAAAGCACAACCTGCTGCTACCGTAGTAGCTAGCCAGTTTGAAGAGGTGATTACGCAAGGGCAAGCGTTGTTAAAGAGTGATCGATTTCAAGTGTATAGTAGTACCGACCTGATAGGCGTAGAGTTATGTGGTGCTTTGAAAAACATCATTGCTATAGGAGCAGGCTGTTTAAGTGGGCTAGGGTATGGAGAAAATGCGAAAGCATTATTGATAAGCCGAGGTATCATAGAGATGATTTATATCGGCAAAGCAATGGGAGCCAGTATAAAGCCCTTTGTGGGACTGGCAGGTATAGGCGACCTTGTAGCCACCTGCTCTAGTAGTTCAAGCAGAAACCACACCGTAGGCTACCAATTAGCCCAAGGAAAAACGCTTGAGCAGAGCATAAAAAACATAGGAGAGGTAGTAGAAGGCATTAATACAATAAAAATTGCAAAAGGCCTCATCGAATATTATCAAATGCGCGCTCCTATCACTGAAATGATGTATAGAGTGCTTTTTGAAGGGCTTTCTGTGCAAAAGGCGGTACATTACCTCATGAAATATCCAATGAATGTAGATGTTGATTTTTTGTAAGCACACCCTTGGTTCTTTGGGGTAGATCAGGACAAATACAGCATAAAATTCTAAGTTAGTTTCAAATAAAATAATTAACTTTGTATCTATGCGGTCTGGTAGGAGACCTTTGTATTATGTTAAGAGCGCATGTAATGGAAAATATTGTCTAAATGCGTAAAAATCAAAACTGTATCAACATGAAAAAAATATACTTCATGCTCCTCGTCGGCATTGTATTCTGTTTCCAAAAGGCAAACGCAACTACTCAGGATGGTAGCACAGCCCTGCACCGGGCAGCTCGCTTTGGAATTAAAGAGGACGTAAAATACCTGCTAAATAAGGGTGCAGCGGTTAACGTAAAAGATGAGGATGGTAGTACGCCTCTGCACTGGGCAGCCAGATATGGCCACAAAGAGGTCGTAGAATACCTGATAAAGAAGGGCGCAGAGATTAACGCAAGAACTAAAGATGGTATTACGCCCCTGCACTATGCAGCTCGCTCTAGAAATAAAGAGCTTGTAGTATATCTTATAAAAAAGGGCGGAGAGATTAACGCAAAAACTAAGAATGGTAGTACGCTCCTGCACTATGCAGCTCGCTCTGGAAGTATAGAGCTCGTAGCATACCTGATAAAGAAGGGTGCAGAGATTAATGCAAAAACTGAGGATGGCACTACGCCCCTGCACCAGGCAGCTCGCTCTGGAAATGAAGTGCTCGTAGAATACCTGATCAAGAAGGGCGCAGCGGTTAACGCAAAAACTAAGAATGGTAGTACGCTTCTGCACTATGCAGCTCGCTCTGGAGATAAAAAGCTCGTAGAATACCTGATAGAGGAGGGTACAGCGGTTAACGTAAAACTGAGGATGGTATTACGCCCCTGCACCAGGCAGCTCGCTCTGGAAATAAAAAGCTCGTAGAATACCTGATCAAGAAGGGCGCCGAGATTAACGCAAAAACTAAGAATGGCAGTACGCTCCTGCACTATGCAGCTCGCTCTGGAAATAAAAAGCTCGTAGCATACCTGATAGAGAAGGGCGCAGCGGTTAACGCAAAAACTGAGGAGGGTACTACGCCCCTGCACCAGGCAGCTTACAAGGGCCATAAAAAGCTCGTAAGATACCTGATAAAAAATAACGCAGAGATTAACGCAAAAACTGAGGAGGGTATTACGCCCCTACACTGGGTAGCTCGCTCTGGAAATAAAAAGCTCGTAGAATACCTGATAGAGGAGGGTGCGGAGATTAACGCAGAAACTAAGAATGGTAGTACGCTCCTTCACTATGCAGCTCGCTCTGGAAATAAAGAGCTCGTAGTATACCTGATAAAAAAGAACGCAGCGGTTAACGCCAAAACTGAGGAGGGTATTACGCCTTTGCACGAGGCAGCTCGCTCTGGAAATAAAGAGATCGTAATATACCTGATAAAGGAGGGCGCGGAGGTTAACGCAAAAACTGAGGAGGGTACTACGCCCCTGCACCAAGCAGCTCGCTCTGGCAATAAAGAGAGCGTGGTATACCTGATAAAAAAGAACGCAGAGATTAACGCAAAAACTAAGAATGGTAGTACGCCTCTGCACGTAGCAGCTTACAAGGGCCATAAAAAGCTCGTAGTATACCTGCTAGCAAAGGGAGCGAATAAAGAGGCAATAGATAAGGATGGGAAGACGCCCCTGCACTGGGCAGCTGGAGAAGGCTGTCTACAGGTCGTAGAATACCTGATAGCAAAGGAGACGAATAAAGAGGCAACAGATAAGGATGGGAGGACGCCCCTGCACTGGGCAGCAGAAAAGGGCTATCTACAGGTCGTAAAATACCTGATAGAAAATGGCGCGAAGATTAACGCAAAAGATCATGATGATGATACGCCCCGGGACCGGGCAGCAGAGAAGGGCTATGAAGAGATCGTAGAATTTTTAGATAAAGCTAAGCCACTATAGTAGCCCTGCGTATAGGAAGCTATTGTCATCGCATAGCCTTACCTATAAAAACACATCAAAATCCTTTCATATAGCCTACAAAGAAAAGATATAGTAATTCAAGTTGAATTAAGGATTTCAAGTCTCAGAAGAGAGCGATTGAAAAATACTTCAAGATGCTCCAATACATTTGATTTTTCCCTGCAACCATCTCTTCATATTTCCCCATAAATGCTCTATGGGATTGTAATCCGGGGAATAGGCAGGTAAAAATAAAACCCTACACCCGGCTCGCTCTATGAAGGATAAAGCCTTTTTTGACTGGTGGAAGGACGCATTGTCCAGTATTACTACTTGACCTGGTTGTAACTCTTTAACTAAATGGGAGCACACCCATTCATCAAGCTTCCCTAAACCATACCGGTGCTAATACTCTTTTCCCATTGAGGGCTCCCATTACATTGAGCCGCTTCTCACGTTGACCTCTCTTTGGAGCCGATAATAAATCACCCTTTTTACTCCAACCTCTTTCCTTGCACAGGTTCAATTCTATACCACTTTGTCTAAAAAGACTAGCTTATCTCTGGCTATTTTAGCTACTTCATCCCTGTATTGCTTGCGTTTTGCAGGGTTCACTTCTGAGTATACAAACGTTTTTTTTTATAACTGTAACGCAGTTTTTTGAGCAAGCTACCGATCGATCAGGCAGTGACTCCCAAGTGCTCTCCTAGCTGCTTTAAAGTGTTGTCTGG
>JAKSDE010000012.1 GCA_022360235.1 Cytophagales bacterium | reverse complement strand
ATCATGATCGAGCGCAAAGAGGCTTGAGCCTAGTGCTGGGAAACTAGCACGCTATGTTCTTAGGAGAGGGGGTGGTGGTAACACCACCTTCTTATGCGACCACCCCTGATCTATCTTGTATGCCTTTTGCTAGCACACTCAGCACCCTAGCTCTTTACCACAGCACCTACTAGGCAGTTGGTAAGCTCTTCCTCTAAAGCGCTTACGGCGGGCCGACCGCCATCTCATTTACAGCATGCAAAGAACGTTTCCGTTCTCTACTTCGTGACACACAGAACCTGAGAGGTTTATCATTAATTCAAAGTGGGACTAAATGTTTTTAGAAAATTCATAGAAGTCTATAGGACTTATACAGTTCTAATTACCCTATAATTACCCTGATTTAAATACAAAAAATAAGATATTATTAAGCATTAAATATTAAAAAAATACAAATATTTTCTTTTTGGTATAGGGTAATTAGTTTTTACGTAATTACCCTTCTTTTTGTACAATTTATTTATAATTTAGACCCTATTTATATTAAAAATATACTATTTATAATATATTAGGGTAATAGGGTAATTAGATATAGCATTAAATCATATAACATGTATACATGTATATATATAGTACATACATAATACGTATATAGGTAAGAGATATACTAACCTAATTACCCTATTATCTTAATTTATAATTTTTTAAATATAAATACTAAATATTAGCTTATATATTAATTTAAAATATTATATTTTAAAGGGTAATTATGTAAAAACTAATTACCCTAATCTTTTTTATATATTTGTATTTTATTTATAATAATGTATTTATATTTACTATATATTAACTTTATATATAACTATATATAGGGTAATTAGAATATATTCTAATTACCCTATATCCATAATCTAATTACCCTATACGTATTTTTATGCTTTTTTAATTAAAAATTTTTCTGATTTATTATTTTTTTATATATTTGTTTTACATAAAAAGAATTTGCTTTCTAAAAAGTGTTTATATCAAAATGAGTAAGAAAATAATTAAAAGCGTTAGTGCTAGATTTTCTGTAGAAGCCTATATATCCTTAAAGAATTTTCAATCCCTTTTATTGCAGAAAGGAGTAGATATAGGTTTAAATAATATTATAGAAGGGTGTGTAAAGGCTATTTGCCAAGAAGGTGTATCGGAGAAAAATATTGCTCTTTTTCAGTCTTATGAAAAGAAAAAAACTGCATCTGATAAATCAAAAGCAAAGAATCAACAAACCTCTATTCCATATAATTAGAATATGTAATCGATTAACAATAAAAAAGCCTTCCGAAGAAGGCTTTAGGATTTAAAAACTATATTTTAAAAGAATGCTAACTTCAGAAAAGGTCCTTTCTAAAGTCAGCGAAGAAGAACTAATTGAATATTTAGTCCCTGACTTTAAGTGCAATATAAAGCAAAAGAATTATAAATCCATATTTTCGGATAAGGATAATCGCCCCAGTATGTCAATTTATCGAAAAAATGGCAACTGGAAGTTTAAAAGTCATAATACTGGACATGGGGGGAATGTATTTCAGCTATGGGCTAATTATTACCAAATAGATACCAGGACGAATTTTAAGGATGTTCTTAAAAAGATTAATGAGGCGTTTAACTTAGAGCTTGAAGATAATTCTCCTTTAGCTATTGAATATACTTCTTTTTCAGCGTTATTTCTTGCTGACTGGGCACAATTTGGTATTAAACGGGAGATACTAAAACGCTATGATGTAGGCCAGGTGGACAAAATATCCTTTAAGAGTAAAAATGGGAAACAGCTTAATTTTAATTATACAGCTTATGGTCAAATAGTAGCCTGCTATCATGTTAATGGTCGAATCAAGATTTATGTACCGCAGATTCCTCAAGGATTTAATAACAGTAACTTTAAAGGACAGAAAAAAGTATTTGGATATAAAAATCAGAGAAAGTCGGATGTATTTGGGTTAACACAGTTACCTTCTAAGCTAGCTTATATACTTTTTACAGCCGGTGAAAAAGATTGTTTAGCCGCTAATGCATGTGGTTTTCATGCCATATCCCTTCAATCAGAAAATCAATTTCCAGAGGTAACCTTGCTTAAGAATTTAGAAACTAGAACCAAGGCACTGGTATGTTGTTATGATAATGATGAGACTGGCAGAAAGGCTGCTCAGAAGTTAGAAGATAAATTTGGACTTGTCTCTATTACTTTACCTGAGGGGGTCAAGGATATCGCAGATTATTTTCTACAATATACCGCTGAAGATTTTAGACCTCTATTAGAAACTGCCGTTGAGAAATCGCTCCATATTGATCGAGATAAGTTGTTTAATGCGCTTCAAGAGCAAGATATTTCTTAAGAAAGAGATTCGTAACCTATCTAAACATGGTAATACTATATTTCATTATGCTACTAATTATCTTCTAGAAAGATATAAACTTCGTTTTAATACAGTAAAAATGTATTACGAAGTATCTCCTATAGACGTTAATGATTATGTAGAAGTCAACGAAGATAAACTTCACATAGAGATTAATAAAGCTGGTATTAGAATATCTTTAGCTAATGTAGTAAGCTTACTTAAATCAGGTATATGTAAAGATTACAATCCTATTCAGGATTATTTTAGACAGTTACCTAGCTGGCAAGAGGGAGATATAGACTATATAGACAAGTTAGCAAGCTATATAAAAACTGATCTTCCTCATATTTGGCCTTTAGCTTTTAAAAAGTGGTTAGTCAGGACAGTACGAGGAGTTATGGAACTTAAATATTTTAACAAGAACGATCTTTATCTCTGTCTTTATCCTTCATAGCTTTTCTTTTGATCGTGGCATTATGACAACCACGACGAGCTAGCTCCACCCTAGCGGGAGAAACGCTATAACCCTTGTCCCCATAGACCGCTCCTTGCCTAGGACAGATGTGCTTGAGGCCTTGCGCATCTGGAATATGCGCTGGAGTGACCGCTACCTTATTGATAAGCCCAGTCTGCATGTCTATGCTTACGTGCTTCTTATAGCCGTACCAGAAGGTATGCTTGTTTTTACACCCTATGCTTGCTTGTTGATCGACCGCTACTTTGGGCAATACCCTATTGTTGAGTTTTTCATACTGGGCTTGGATGGCTTGATCGCGTTCTCTCCATAAGTGGGGGGAGTGTTACATAAAGATAGTTGAGAAGATTTTATGAAGTTCATCAAAGCCACCATACTCATTGAGAAAACACGCTAGCTTTAAAGTGAGCATGATCATTGGCAGCGATCTTGAAACAACCTTGCTTTTTCTGGTAAAGCGAGCAAGAAAATGCCTGATATTAGAGTGATTGCTCTCGATAAGCCACGTATGGGCTTTACCACTAACAGGTTGATGCGCACGTATTACTTTGTTATATACACCATAACCATCCGTGT
>JAKSDE010000013.1 GCA_022360235.1 Cytophagales bacterium | reverse complement strand
CTTGGTTCAAAGTGAGCACAAATGAACGCTTTGCATTCTGCAGGTGTGCTTAAGTAAGACTTTACAAAAGCATCATGCGGTGTTGTGACTTGATTGATTTTTTTCATAGGGGCAAAGTTAAAAAAATTTAATGAATTAATATATATTAAATATATTTGTGTCTTTACCTATTACTAACTATGAGAAACACCTTAAAGACAAGCATTCTATTTCGTGTACTAGCACTACCTATATTTTTTTCTTTCTTCTTAATTTATTTAATAAGGGAGACCCACAGAGCCATTTTTAGCGATGAAAATGACTTTTATGTGCACAAACACAGCTTAGCTCTTACCTTTCTCTCATACGATCTACGTGGCCTATCGTATCAGCCTTTGCTCTTCCGTATTGTCAAAAAAAATGAATACTCAAGGGGTACCTTCTGAAGAAAGAAGCGCATGCGTGTACATAAGATAGTTGTTCTACTTCTTGCATGTTTTACAAAAATTTTCTTTGTATCTGCCCAAAATTCTTCTGAAGAAAAGCCTGATTTCGTTACGCTACTCGATGCAATATATTCCAAGCAAATTGAGGCGATTAGCTATGAAGGCCTCTATGAAAGGTTATGGCTATTTTATCATCAACCTATTCATCTTAACCAAATCTCCAGAGAGGAACTAAAATTACTTTGTATACTTACTGACAGTCAAATCGATAACTTTTTCAACTACCTCTCAAAAAATGGTGCGCTTGTTTCAATCTACGAGCTACAGGCTATTCCTGCGTTTGATCTAGCTACTATTTACCTACTTCTTCCCTTTGTTAAAGTGGAGGAAGTAGCTAAAAGACTGCTTTGGAAAAGCACTGTCAAAAATAACTACTGGATCACTCGCTACGAACGTACTTTAGAACCCAAGAAAGGCTACAGGTCTAGTCGTTCCGATAGGCCAGATCGTTGTTATGGGGGCTCACCTGATAAAATCATTACTCGACTTAGCGTGAGCTACCCTCAGGATTTTAGTCTTGGATTTACTGCAAGAAAAGATGCAGGCGAGGCAATCACGTGGGATCCTCCTACCAAGCGCTATGGCTTAGACTTTTGGTCGCTTCATTTTTTTCTTCAGCATAAAAAAATAGTAAAAGCTTTAGTGATTGGCGACTATCAGGTAGGTTATGGCCAAGGATTGATCATTGCTTCGGGCTTTTCTATCAATAAAAGTAAGGAAACTATTAACGTAATTAGAACAAACAACCTAGGCATTAAGCCCCACAAGTCTATTTCGAAATCAGGCTTTTTTAGAGGAGGCGCTTTAACACTTGCATGGAAGCACTTCGAAGTCACTACTTACTATTCCAATTTAAAGCTGGATGGCAAGATTTTAGAAGACCCTTCTTCAGGCCATGCTTATATCAGAAGTATTCAAAGGGCTGGTTTGCATAGAACCCCGCATGAAATTGCTGCCAAGGGGCAAGTCAATGAACAGGTTTTAGGGAACACCTTCGTTTATAATAACAAAGAAAACACGATACAAGTGGGCCTTACTACGCTGTACAATCGGTACAGTGTCCCGCTCAATCCCCCCAAAAAGTATCATCAGTACTCGTTCAGAGGAAGGGAAAATGTAAACCTAGGGCTCTTTTACAATTACCTCTGGCAGAATTTTAACTTCTTTGGTGAAGCAGGTATCTCGAAAAGTGGGGGTAAGGCCTTTCTCGCAGGATTTGTGGCTAGCTTATCTGCCAATATTGATGCTGCCATACTGCTACGCCATTATGAAAAGAACTTTCATAGCCTGTATGGAAATGCATTCAGAGAAAATTCGATCACTAGTAATGAAAAAGGCATTTACTGGGGAGTAAGCATGAGACCTATTAAAAAACTCCATCTAGCTGCTTACTACGATAAGTTTAAGTTTCCATGGCTTACAGGTAGGGTAGATGCACGTTCTAAGGGATATGACTTGCTTTTGAACGTAACCTACCAAATAGGCAAGGACCTCTTACTCTATGGTCAATATAGAGAAAAGGGAGAAGAAAAAAATGTAAAAACGCCTAAAGCATCTAGGAATGCGCTTGCTTTAGGGGTAAAAAGAAACTATACAGCCCGGCTTGATTATGCTATTAGTGCTTCATTAGGCTTTAGCAGTAAAGTAAAGTTGAGTAAAGCTAAGCTAGAAAGAAAAGCCACCCAAAGCTACGCCTTTGTACAGGATGCTTATTACAAAGCGAGAAAAATCAATATAGTTGGGCGTATCGCATTATTTGAAACAGATGGTTATAAAAATCGGCTTTATTTTTACGAAAGAGATGTTCTTTATAGCTTTAATTGCTATGCCTACTATGATAACGGCGTCCGTTATTACCTATTTTTCCGCTACAAGATTAGTTCATCGCTGCGACTGGAATTTAAATATACAAGAACTTGGTATACAGATAGAAAATGGATTGGCTCGGGACTAGAAGCTATTGAGGGAAACACAAAAACGGATGTAAGGCTACAGGTTACCTACAGTTTCTAAGCATCTACTTTACGCTACGCCTTTTTGAGCTCTATAATAGTTAGCTCAGGTAAGATACCAACCCTGCCAGGATAGCCAATGTAACCAAACCCTCTATTAACATATAAATACTGATTTTCCTCACGATATAGCCCTGCCCATTGCTTGTAGCTATATTGCGCAGGACTCCATTTAAATGCTCCTAATTCAATACCAAACTGAAATCCATGTGTATGTCCTGAGAAAGTAATATCAATATCTTTAAAATGAGGGCGTATCTCGGCATCCCAATGACTTGGATCGTGCGATAGAAGTAGTTTCGCCGGTATATCTTCTAACCCTTGGTAAGCTTGCCCTAATTTACCATATTTAGAAAATCGACCCGTTCCCCAATTCTCTACGCCAATCACTGCAAGTTTATCCCCATTTTTCTCGATGATTCTATGTTCATTCATCAATACATCCCACTCTAACAGTTCATGTGCTTTAAGCATCGCTGCGAAATTCTTGCGTTTCGCCTCGGCTGAAGGCCAAGCTCTGTAATCACCATAATCATGATTACCCAGGGTAGCGTAGACGCCTAGCGGTGCCTTAACTTTGTTGAAGACGTTGATATATCCCTCTACCTCATCGGTCTGGCTATTGACCAGGTCTCCTGTAAAAAAAATAATATCCGGTTTTTGTTCTACCAAGAGGGCTACTCCCTTCCTTACGGCTGTTTTATGAAAGAAACTACCACTATGAATATCTGATAATTGGCCGATTCTCAAGCCATCAAAAGAAGTAGGCAAGTTAGGGAGTGCTATCCTAACGCTTCTTAATCTATAATCATGTGCCCCCGAAACAATGCCATAACCTAGCGTAACTACTGGTACTGCTGCTGCCAATATTGCTGTCTTTTGCAAGAAGGCTGACCTTGGTATCTTCCTATCTTCCTGTATAGCACGATGGGGAGTGCGTGTTGAAACTTTGTAAATGCTCCACTTGGTTACGCTGATCAAATCATCTAGCAACAAAAAAATAACGGCAAATAACTTAGAAACGTAGTTGGTGAAAGTAAAGTAAAGAAAAAAATATCTAAAGAATGGATTTTGATAATCTACCTGAAAGAGACTATAAATCAAAAGTACTCCTATTGTGAAGCAGGTTATGCTCCAGTAAAGATAAGCGATTATCTTTTTTTTAGCGAGCGCTATACCTTGAATAGCCACTCTAATGCCCCGATATACATAAAGATCAATGGTGAGGAAGATGAAGATTAGGCATATTAAATACTTACTTATAGGAACCATAGTTGATTAGCCTTGTGCAGGTTATAGATAGCTATTTGTGAACGCTGTTTTTCCTAAAAATGCTAGGTTTCCCTGTTCTCAATTTTCGCTT